>QKFE01000042.1 GCA_003252225.1 Kiritimatiellales bacterium
AAAAACTGCCGCCGGTGAGGAGGAGATAATCATTCTGGAAGGCCATCACACCGTCATCAATCACCACGGTCTGGAATGCGGATTCAGCGGCATTATGAACAACCACTTCGCCGCCGTCCTGCCAAACCGTTCCGGTTAATGTGAGATTGGTTCCGCCTTCGCTTACCAGTTGCCGCCCGTCACCGGTGAAGATAACGGAACCAAGGTTGCCTTTGTTGAGGGCAATGGAGTTAGTTTTTCCGCTTTCAACGGTTGAGATTAAACTGACGTTTGTCACGCCGTTTACCGTGCCGCCTTTAAACGTCCCTCCGTTAATAGCCAGTTGGCTGTTTTTCGAGGTTACAGCTGCGGTATTGGTGCTTCCGGCCTCAAAGGTTCCGCCTGCCAGCACGGTATTCGTGGAGTTTTCAATCATCAGCGCGGATGCGCCCAGCCCGCCTTTGAAGGTGCCGTTGGTAATGGCCACATCGGAGTATAACGCTTTAATCGCATGGCCGCTTTCGGTTGTTCCAATACCCGCGACTCCCGCAGATGATCCGCCAGTATAAGTGCCGTTGAGGATGGTGATCGAAGAGTTGGTTGCATGGATTGCGTGTCCGGCCAGTGAAACTGCTGTGCCTCCTGAAGTCGATGAAACATGCCCTGCATTTCCTCCGGTAAATGTTCCGTTACTCGCAACCAGTGTGGTGTCTTCCAGATAAAGCGCATCGCCGCCGGTTGATTCGAGATTTCCGGACAAGTTGATATCTCCGCCCGTTCCGCCGGTAACCGCCGCCGAACCGGTGATGGTTACTTTTGTTCTGTGCAGATCAAGCCCCGTCTTGCCCGTTGAAATCCCGTTCGTGCTGATGGCCGAACCGGTGAATTTGGTGTCGGTGATGAGTACATTTTCCGTGTCATGAATGTAGCCGCCGATGGCGGATCCGGAGGTTGTGTTGATTTGCGGAGGTTGGTTGGGAAACGGTGGCAGTGGGCTGTTTGCTGACAGACCAATCCCTTTAAAGTGTCCGCCTGTAATAGTCAGGTTTGTGCCTCCGTTGACTCCGAATACCGCATCCATATGATTGCTGATCACAGCGCTTCCGGCGTTAATGCTGAAGCTAGAAAAATCGTTGGTTACGTGAATCTGGCCGAAAAGCTGATTCGTGATGGTCAGTCCGGTGGTTCCTGCGTACCCAACGCGAATTGATCCGTATCCGTTGGTTACCGAGGTAATCGCGGTGCTGGTTGTCAGTGCACTGTAGTTTGTGCCGAAGGCATAACCGGTGACATAATTCGTTGTTGCTTGTGTGGTAAGCGATAGGGCGCACAAAAAAAAGGCGAGCGCCGCTTTGGGCGCTGCCTTTTGGATGCTCCCGACCCTGTTTCTCCGAAATAGATTTTGTGTCATCGGAAACTTCTCCCTGGTTTGGTTCGGTTAGAGTTTGTGGTTAGGCTTTTTTCTTTTTCGGCACGAGGATGGCGGTGACAAACCGTCCCTGCAGGCGGGGGGCCTGATCGACGGAGGTGATTTCAACCGTATCCTGAATAACGCGCTGGATCACCTCGAACCCCAATTCGCGGTGGGCGTTTTCGCGGCCGCGGAACATGAGTGAAACTTTGACGCGGTCGCCGTGTTCGATAAATTTGATCAGATTGCGCATTTTGGTTTCGTAGTCATGTTCTTCAACGTTGACGTGGAACTTGACCTCTTTGAGCTTGGTCTGCACCTGATGCTTTTTCTGCTCTTTCTTTTTCTTCTCCTGCTCGTATTTGAATTTGCCGAAATCCATAATACGGCACACCGGCGGTTTGGCGGTGGGGGAAACTTCGACCAGATCCAGGCCGAGATCCAAAGCGCGTTTAAGCGCATCGCGGGTCTGCATGATACCCAGTGCTTCGCCGTTATAGTCAATAACCCGGATTTCCGGAATCCGGATGCGGTTGTTGATCCGCGTTGATGGCTCGCGTTCCGGCTTGCCTCTGAAGTTTTGCTTTCTAATTGGAAACCTCCATGTCCACTGTTGTCTTTTCCAGCTCTTCCTGTTTGAGCTGGGTGATAAATTCATCAAGGCCGCATTCGCCTTTCATGCCTTGGAGGCGATGGCGGATGGCGACCTGTCTGTTTTCCTGTTCTTTTGCGCCGATAATAAGCATATAGGGCACTTTGTCCAGCTGTGCGTTCTTCACTTTTCCGTTCAGCTTGCCCGCTTTTTTGTCGACGGTTGCCCGGATATCGGCTGCGCGGAGCGCTTTGAGCACTTCGTCGGCATATTCCAGCTGGTCGTCGGAAAGCGGCAGTACGCGCACCTGCTCGGGAGCCAGCCACACCGGGAAACCGCCGGCATAGTGCTCGGTCAAAATCCCGAAAAACCGCTCCATTGATCCGAACAGCGCGCGGTGCACCATATAGGGGCGGTGGGCCGCGCCGTCTTCACCGATATATTTCAGGTCAAAACGCTCCGGCAGATTGAAGTCAAACTGGATGGTGCTGGTCTGCCATTCGCGGCCGATGGCGTCCTTTACTTTCAGGTCGATTTTCGGACCGTAAAAAGCGCCGCCGCCTTCGTCCACTTCATAGGGCAGGCCTTCGGCTTTAATCGCTGCTTCGAGCGATTTGGTGGCCTGATTCCAGCGTTCCTCTTCGCCCACCGCTTTTTCGGGGCGGGTTGAGAGGTAGGCCTTCACTTCGGTGAATCCGAATGTTTTCCAGATAAAGTTACAGAAGCGGATCACCTCTTTCACTTCGTCTTCGATCTGTTCAACGGTGCAGAAAATATGCGCGTCGTCCTGTGTGAAGCCGCGGACGCGGAAGAGCCCGTGCAGGGTTCCGGCTTTTTCGTAGCGGTAAACGGTGCCCAATTCGGCCCAGCGCAGCGGCAGTTCGCGGTACGAACGCAGGCCGGATTTATAAATCTCAACGTGGAACGGGCAGTTCATCGGTTTGGCGAAATATTCCTGCCCGTCGACGTCCATCGGCGCATACATGCCCTCGCGGTAAAAATCGAGATGGCCGGAAGTCTGCCACAGGTTGGCTTTACCGACGTGCGGGGTGAAGACAATGTCGTACCCGTTTTTATAGTGCTCTTTGCGCCAGAAATCTTCGATCGTCGTACGGATACGACCGCCTTTCGGATGCCAGTTGACCAGACCGGGGCCGACGTTTTCCGAAATTGAAAACAGGTCGAGCTCCTTCGCCAGACGGCGGTGATCGCGTTTCTGCGCCTCTTCGATCTGTTTTAAATAGAGGCGGAGCTGTTTTTCGTTCGTGAAAGCGGTGCCGTAAAGACGCTGTAGCATCGGGTTGGTCTCTTTGCCCCGGTAATAGGAGCCCGCCACATTCATGATTTTGAAGGCGCGCAGTTGACCGGTGCTTTCCACATGCGGGCCGGCGCACAGATCCATGAATTCGCCGCAGGTATAAAACGTAATCGCCTCGCTTTCCGGAATATCGGCCAGCCGCTCCAGCTTATATTTCTGGTCTTTCAGCAGCTCTTTCGCTTCATCGCGCGAAACCGTAAGGCATTCAAAGGGGAGGTTTTCATCGATGATTTTCTGCATTTCCGCTTCGATCCGCTCGTAATCGTCCGGTGTAATGCGGGCTTCGAGGTCGAAATCATAATAGAACCCGTCATCGGTGGCTGGGCCGATGTCGAGCTGCACGTTCTCATACAGGCGGCAAATCGCCGCCGCCATTACATGCGCCGTCGAGTGGCGCAGCCGATCCAGATCGCTGTATTCATTTTTCATAAAGTGGACAAAATCTCCCGTAAAAAGAGGGCGAATATAGGAATTTCTCCATTCCGTGTCAATTGGCGGGGTTTTGAAATAACCGTATCGCGTGGAGGGCGGTGTGCGGATTAAGGCTGGAATTCAGCGGGAAGTATATCATCTGATTACCACGATCGTGGTAGTCAGATGGGATACTTTGGTGTTTTGCCGGGAAACCGAATGACTGTTTGGAAATGATGGCGGAGCGGGGAAGGTGTTACAGTTATTGTGACGATCGTCAGATTAAGTGTAACAAGTGTGCGGGCGGTCGGGATTTTTTTGACTTCATTTTTCCCCTCCTTCTCCCGCGCCCAATCCTTTCAGCTTGTTTGCGGATCGGGGAAATCGGGCGTTGCGGACGGGGCGGATGGGGGGTAAAGTCGGCCTTTTTAACCGGGAGAAAAGAGAATGGTGAAATATGCGGTGTTGTTGGGATTTTTTGTTTTAACGGGCTGTGCTTCGAAGGTGGGGGAGTATGCGCCGAAATCGAAGGTGGAAGGGGCGGCGTTTGCCAGTGCTGATTTGAGTATTACGCCGGAAGCGGTTCGGAAAAATTTTGAGGAATACAGGGGAACCAATGTGGCCTGGGCCGGAATTATCCGCGAAGTGGATTATAAGGAAACCGAGCGGACGATTCAGGTGGCTTTTCTGGTGGATCAGCACGATTTTGACTGGAAACTGCACAAGGGTGACCAGCCGTTTAAGCTGGAGAGCGAGCGGGGCGGGCCGTTTGCCGCCGGTTGGGAGGTTAAAAAGCCGACCCGTGCCAGCCTGTTGCGGAAGCAGGCGGGGCCGGGGGATATGCTGATTGCCTACGGTCAGCCGGTCAAGGTTCGCGCCGGGGTGATTCAGTTGAAAACGGATCAGATTCGGGCGGTTAAAATAGATGAAGTTCAGTTTACAGATCCTGAAACCGCGCCCCCGAATGTGCTGGATGTACCGATGAATGCGGTTGAATCCGAATGATTGCGAGGCTTTAGTTTCGTTTTTCCGGCTGTTATATTTCACGTATGAAAACGACGGGAACATTAGACAGTTTGCCGGACAGTTCGCCGCTGCCGCTTGAAGCGTGGTGTGCGGATATGCAGACGGCGGTTGAAGACATTCAGCGGATCGGGCTGGAGATTGTTGAAAAACACAGCGGAGTTTCCGAAAAGGCGGCGGAAAATGCGGCGGGGTGGAAACTGGCGGAGCGGCAGCGGGAGGAGTGCGATGCGCTGATCCGGCTGTTTAAATCGATCCGCGAAATCATGATTGTGCTCGATACGGTGTTCCAGTTTATGCGTTCGGATACGATGTCGATCGCCGCGAACACCATCGATATGCAGCTTCCGGTGATTGAGCAGGCTTTTTTGAAAATCCGCCATGCGGCGCTGGATCTGTTGCGCTGGACGCTGCGGGCCGGGCGGATGGAGGGGAGTCCGCTGCCGGATGAATACCGTGCGGCATACAGCCGGTTGATTTCGTATGCCCCGGTATTTCGGCCCCGGTTGGAAAAGCTTCAGAACCAGCTGCTCAATTTATCAAAAAATTCCGCCCGCGGCTCGGCCGTCCACGATCTGCTTTCGGCGATTACGCGGTATAACGGGGTGATGGATACGGCGCGCGGTTTTGTGCAGGCCATTATTGACCCGCCGCTGGAACTGACCTTTCAGGAAACCAACCTGTTTTTGGAGGACTGGGAAAAAACCGGCGAACCGGAGCGGATGCAGCTGGCCACGGAGCTGAACGACTGCTGCCAGTTTATGCTTTACGAAGAGCGCGAGTTTCTGCGCCGGGTCGAACAAATCAAACCGGAATTAAGTGGTGGATTTGAAGCGTCGATGTATTCGATGCCCATAAACCATTTCCGTGTCCTTTTCACGGTGGACGAAGACCCGGTATTCCGCCAGCTGACGGTCACGCTGTACCGGCTGGTTCCGGAAACGGAATTTGATGCGGCGCGGCAGTCGCTGATTGAAACCCTGTACCGCGAGTGGATTTGAGGTGAAAAATGGCTGAACTGAAACCGCTGCTGGATGAATACGGCATCATTTACGAAGCCCTCAAAAAGATTCCCGACAGCAAACTGAAAGTTGAATTTCTCGAAGCGCTGGCCGAGCTGGAAGATAATGAATGCCACCGTACCCGCAGTTTCCCGAAAACCCGCCTGCACCGCGTCAGCGGGGTGAAACAGACGGTTTACCGCGCCGATATCAATAAGGTTTCCGGCTGGCGAATTCACCTGCAATATGAAAACGGGCAGATTGTGCTCAAAGATGTGATTGAA
>QKFE01000369.1 GCA_003252225.1 Kiritimatiellales bacterium
CGAAAAAACGGAAGGAAATAGTTTCAGTGTCTTCCGTGTATTCCGTGATTCAAACGCAATTGCAATTGGCGGGTTTGTTCTTTTTCTGGCGGTTTCGGTTCCGGTGGCTTTTCAGGTGAAATTTGATTCCGACATCATGGGGCTGGACGGCACGGAAAAGGAGATCATCGAACGCGAAAAACGGTTTCAGGAAACCTTCGGCGGCGGCAGCGCCGCGCAGGCGGTCGCTGTTGTGACCGGCGAAAACGAGGAAGCCGCGCTTTCAAAAAACGACCTGTTGTTTGACGGCTTTACGGCGCGTTCCGGTTCGGCCGGAATGGCCAGTTTGAGCCCCGTTTGGAAAGCGTACGCAACCCGTAAAGCCAATGTGGAAAACTGGAACCGCTTTTGGGACGAAACCCGGATTGCGAATTTAAGGCAGCTTTTCGCCGAAGAGGGCGAACCGTTCGGCTTTGCCGCCGATGCGTTCGATCCGTTTTTCAACTCACTGCAGGTTCCGTCGGTTAAAGCGGCCGAACCGGGAAATAACCTGCTTTTCAGCCAGCTGAAACAGCGGTTTGTGGCGAAAGTTGAGGGGGAAACCCGGGTGTTTTCCTTTTTCCCGGATGAACCCGAATTATTGGCGGGATTGGGCGAACTGAAAAAAAACATCCCGGATCTGGTGCTGATTTCGCGTACGGCGATTGCGGCCTCGCTGGCAAAAGATTATTCGCGCGAATTCGGGCGGATCGCGCTGGTTGCTTTGGGGCTTGTTTTGCTCCTGACGGCGCTGCTGCTGAAAAGCGCGAAAAAGGTACTGATTGTTTTAACGCCTGCTCTCGCCGGGGTCGCGAGTGTGGCGGCATTGGTGAAACTGGCCGGGCAGGATCTGAATGTGATGAACCTCGTTTCCGGTATTATCGTGATCGGCCTCTGCGTCGATTACGGCATTTTCCGCGTCCACGCCTTTACGCATCAATTGGAGCTCGGAACGAAAACGGCGATTTCACTTTCAGCCGGAACGACGCTGATCGGCGCGGGCGCGCTGCTGTTCACCTATCACCCCGCGCTGTTTGCCGTCGGGCTGACGCTGGTCGGCGGGATTTCCGCGGGCTATGCCGCCTCTATTTTTGTCGTCCCGGCACTCTGCCGTTTGATGTTGAAGGAGGCGGAAGCGTGATGATTTTTGAACAGAAGGCCGCAACGAGCGCAAAGCTGCCGGAGTTGATTGCTTCGCGTGCTTTGCGATCTTCTGTTGGAATATTTCTTTTGTTTTTAACCGGTTGCTCGACGGTTCCGTTTGAACCGGAAACGAAGGGGAATTTCCGGGAGGTGGAACCGGCGCAGGTGGTTGAAGAATTCGGCGGTGAAATCGGGCAGGAATTCGAGCTGCTCGAAAGCGTGGTGTTCCGCTTTTTCGGGAAAGGATTCACGGGGCTGGGTTATTTATCGGTTGAACCGGATGAACCGGCCTATGCGCTCAACTGCATGACGCCGCAGTGAATCACACTGCTGGTGCTCGAAGGCCGGGGGGATATCATTGAATCCGCCAGCGTTCCGCCGCAGATGGAAAAACATAAGGATAAAATCGCCGCGGCGATCGGGCAGGATCTGCGCCGTATTTATCTGGACTGGCTGCCGCCGGCGGGAGCCGAAATGAAACAGAAAACCGACCGGATTGTTTTTTCCCGGAAAATCGACGGAGTAAAAACGGAGTGGGTTTTTTCGGGCGAAAACCGGCGGCTGTCGGAAAAAAGGTTTCAAAAGGGATTTTTTGCTGACGCTATTGTGCGCTATTTCAACTATGAAGAATTTGACGGAAAGCTGTATCCAATGGGCGTTGTTTTGTATAACAAACAGTTTCATTACCGGATGGTTTTCCGCGTAAAAGAGATTTTCCCGGCAGAAGTCGGCGGTTCATTATGAGAAAAGCGATAGACAGGTTATTGAATAATTTTGCGGCGGAAGGGAACCGTGCCACGGCTGAAATCAGTTTCCCCCCGGACTTTATCGGGTTTCAGGGACACTTTCCCGGACAGCCGGTTCTCCCCGGAGTCTGCCAGATGGAACTGGCGCTGGCACTGGCGGATCGTTTGGCCGGAACACGGCAGACGCTGGGCGCAGTCACCAATGCAAAATTTATTTCCGTGGTGCTGCCGAATCAGCTTTTAAAAATCGAATGCTCCCTGACAGAAGGGAAGCTGCAGGCAGCGATATCCTCGGAAGGAGAGCGGATTTCCGAGTTCAAAATGAAGGTCGAACATGCGTAGGAAAAAGGAATACTTCAAACGCGAGCCGGGGCCGCCGCCGCTGGAGTATACGTTCCGGCGCCGTGCCCGTTTCGGCGAAGTGGACGCGATGGCCGTCATGTGGCACGGCCATTATGCCGCCCTCTTTGAAGAGGCATCGACCGAACTGCGCCGGATGACCGGACTCGGTTACGAAGATTTTTTTGAGGCGGAGATTTATGCCCCGATCGTGCAGCTGCACGTCGATTATTTTAAATCGCTGCTGCTTGACGAACTTTTCACGGTGAAGGCCCGGATGCTCTGGACCGACGCCGCGCGCATCAATACGGAATATGAAGTGACCAAAGAGGACGGAACGCTGGCGGCGACGGGATACACTGTGCAGCTCTTCTGCTCCGCCCGCACCGGCGAGCCGTGCTTCACCGTTCCGCCGCTGCTCGAAAAACGGCACGATGCATGGAAGGCCGGTCGGATCGGAGGGGTTCATGAATAGGGTTTGGATCACCGATTGCGACATCATCACCCCGTACGGCCTCGGCACCGAAGCCTGCTGGCAGGGACTGCTTTCCGGAAAAAGCGCACTGACAAAACTGGAGCGTTTTGACACGGCCGAGTTCAAAAGCAATATGGCCGGAATCATCCCGGGGCTGGAATACCATCAGGGCAAATCGCTCGTTTACCAGATGTTTGAAAAAGTGTTCGAAGGCAAATCGGTGCCGAAAGACGCCAAGCTGATGCTCGCCACACTCAACGGCGAAATGGACCGTATTGAAGAACAGGTGCTTTACGGCCGCGGCGAACCCCATTCGGGCTGTATGCCGAACCTGCTCAACGCCGTGCAGGAGCTCTGCGGAATTGAAGAGGAAGGCGCGGTGATTTCATCGGCCTGCGCTTCTTCAACGGCGGCATTGGGCATTGCCGGATCCATGATCCGTAACGGCGAAACCGACTGCGTGGTGGTCGTTTCGTGCGATCCGGTAACTGAATTTTTATATTCCGGCTTCTCTTCGCTGATGGCGCTCGATCCCGGCCCGGCTCGGCCTTTCGATGAAAAACATAACGGACTGACCATCGGCGAAGCCGCTGGTTACGCTGTTTTAATGAGTGAAGACCGCGCGCGCTCCGAAGGGTGCAGAAACTATGGCGAACTCGTCGGCTGGGGCATGAGCAACGACGCTAATCACATGACCGGTCCGCTGCGCGACGGACTCGGACTGGCCCGCTCAATTGAAATTGCGCTGAAAATTGCGGGCATCAGCGAAAAGGAAATCGATTTTATCGCCGCGCACGGCACCGGCACCGTTTATAACGATCTGATGGAAATGGCGGCGTTTCATTCGGTCTTCTCTTCGCCGCGCCCGACCTATTCGGTTAAAGGCGGAATCGGACACACGATGGGCGCCGCCGGGCTGGTTGAAGCGGTTCTGGCCCTGAAAACCTTCGACACCGGCCTCGTTCCGCCGTCCGTCGGGGTCGAAACCCCCGAACCGTCTGCTGACGGCTGGGTGCTGAAAAACACGATTGAACTCGACGCGGAATATACCCTTTCAACCAATGCCGGGTTCGGCGGCGTCAACTCCTCGCTGGTTTTCCGGAAAGGCGGTGCTGCATGAGTCTGGAAATCATCGGAACCGGCTGGCTCAGCCGCGAAGCGTACGGCTCGGAAAAGCTCGGGCGGAACATCGAATATGCCTCCCGCACAGAGCTGCGGAAACTGGGCAAAGAGGACGGACTGTTCGCCTACCCGGTTAAAAACTTCGGCCGGTTGACGGAAATTTCCCAGCGCGTCTGCTATTTAACCGCGCTGGCGCTACAGGATGCCGGGCTGGAATACGCCGCCGGAAACAAGCTGAATATCGGGTTGCTCGGCACCGATGAATTCGGCTGCGAGCAGGCCAATCTCGACTATTTCCGCGACTATGTTGAAGGCGGACGCTCCATGGCCCGCGCCAATCTTTTTATTTACACCCTGCCGTCGAGCCCGCTGGCCGAAGCCGCCATCCATTTTGGTTTACAGGGGCCGCTGCTCTATTTCCGCCCGCAGGAGCAATCCATCGAAAGCCTCATCGCGGCCGCAAAACGAATGATCGCCGAAGGGCAGGCGGAATACATGCTGGTTTATGAGTTAGACAGCGAGATCGACCGTTGTCATGTGATCGGAAAAATTTAAACGACAAAGGAATCTCAGATGAAAGTTAAACTGATTTACCCCAAATGGCCGAAAATGCCGAACCAGCCGCAGTTTCACCTGCCGCCGCACGGGCCGGTGGTTTTTGCCGCCACCATCCCGGACGATGTTGAAATCTCGTTCACCGACGAACATGTGCAGGTGCTGGATTTTAATGAGTCGTGCGATCTCGTCTTTATTTCGTGCATGCTGACCTGCCAGATTCCGCGCGGCTGGGAGATTGCCGACCTGTACCGCGAAATGGGCAAAAAGGTGGTGATGGGCGGAATCGCAACCCATCTGCACGCGGAAGAATCGATGACTCACGCCGACTCCGTTTTCCTCGGCGAGGCCGAAGGACGTACAGAGCAGGTTTTGCGCGACTTTGAAAACGGCTGCCTGAAACCGATTTATGACTACCGAAACAATTTCCCGGATACCGCGCTGATCGGCCCGGCCCGGCGCGATATTCTCGACCGCGAGCTCTATAACTTCCGCGGCGTCCAAATGGTTGACCTGATTCACGCCTCGCGCGGATGTAAATTTAAATGCTTTCCGTGCTGCACGCCCTACCTCGGCGGCTGCCAGTTCCGCCCGCGCCCGATCGATAAATTTATCGAGGAGATGGCCGCCGTCGACAACAACCGCTTCTTCGTGGTCGATAATTCGCTCGCGCAGGATGACCAGTGGGAAAAGGAGCTCTTTAAGGCGATGATTCCGCTGAAGAAAAAATGGGTGTCGCATCCGATCAAAGACGACGACGAAATTCTCGACCTCGCGGCCGAAGCGGGCTGCTGGTATGTTTATCAGGCGGTGTTCGACACATCGGACGTGATCCGCAACCGCATCAAACGGTTGAAAGACCGCGGCATCGGCGTCGAAGGAACCATTATTCTCGGAACCGACGACCACGACGAAGATGCCATCAAACGGCTGGTTGACTTCCTTTTGGAGGTTGAGCTTGATCTCGCCGAATTCACGGTGATGACCCCGTTCCCGCACACGCCGATCCGCGCGGAAATGGAGAAAGACGGACGGATTCTGCACAACAACTGGCGGAAATACACCGGCGCCGAAACCGTGTTCAAACCGGCGAAAATGTCGCCCGAAAAACTCGACGAAATGCACCAGTATGCGTGGGATACGTTTTACGGCCCCGGCGGAAAAGAACTGGCGATGGGCAAGCTTTATATGGACGTGATCCAGCGCGAAATCGCCGACGGAACCTACGTTTCACCGCGCCTCCGCCGTAAACAGTGGCAGTCATCCGAAGCCGCCGTGAAGATGAAAAGCGAGTAGCGAAAAGTCCGATTAAAATTGAGCCTCTGGAAATTTAATGAGCCGTAACTATTCAAGATACCGAGACCCCGGAATTGAAGGTGAATGGCAGCCGGGTTCCCGGAAGAGGGTGTTGCGGAACCGCCTCAATATTTCTCTTAAAACGGAGATGGATCGCGCGGAAGCGGAGGCATTGGAAGCAGTTGAAATTCAATATCTGGATAGAATCACCGACCAAACCGGATTTACTGCTGATATGATCTGTGCAATGCACAAAGATTGGCTTGGGGAAATCTATGAATGGGCCGGGCGATACCGAACGGTTGAGATGCAGAAAGGAAACTTCCGCTGGCCGCCTGCCTTCCGGGTGGCGTAGAATATGGAATGGCTGGAAAATGAATTACTGAAAAAACATACGCCCTGTTTGCCGGATAACTTATCGTCCATTTCGGGAAAGGTTGCGGCAGTGCATGCCGAGCTGCTGTTGATTCATCCTTTCAGGGAAGGAAACGGACGTTTAGCCCGGTGGCTTGCCGATCTCATGTTTTTACAGGCAGGATACCCGATGCCGCTATATAACTTTTCAGGCAAAGGGTCGGTTCGACGGAAAAAGGAGTATCTTGATGCGGTTGTTTCCGGCTATGGACAGGACTACGCGCCTTTAACCGGTTTTTTTCGGGATTGTGTAGAGGCCCGTTTGGGAGAATTGGAAGAATGAAAACATTTGGCGCCTTCAAAAATCGACGATTCCCGGACACTGTCCGAAACCATGCGCTGACGCAGCTTGCTGTTGCGCAGATAGGGATTGGATTTTAGTAACGTTTTCATTCGGATAATATGCACTAATAACCCATTGAATGAAAGCCGGTTTTTGAAGGCGAAGGTCAATTTTGAAAGTAACTGAATGATGAAAGTTTTACTGATTTCAACCAACTGGGAGACGTCGCCGTATCCGGTATATCCGATCGGGATGGGCATGGTGGCGGCGGCGCTGAAAAAGGCGGGCCATCAGGTGGAGCTGTTCGATTTCCTGCAGAGCGGCCGCTCAATCGAGGCTTTACGCGATAAGGTGAAATCGGCCCGGCCGGACGCAGTGGGGGTTTCGATCCGGAATATTGATAATGTGAATGCGGTGAATGAACACCGTTATATCGATACGGTCCGCGACATTGTTGCCGATCTCCGGCAGGTGACTTCGGCCCCGGTGATTCTGGGCGGCTCGGCCTTTTCAATTATGCCGGAAGAAATTCTGGCGAAGGTCGGCGCCGATTACGGCGTGGTCGGCGAAGGCGAAGTGGTGATGTGCGGTTTTATGGAATCGCTCGCCGCCGGGAAGCTGCCGGAGGAGCGGATCCTGCGCGCGCCGCAGAATCTGGAAAATGAAACGATCCCTTCGGCGCATTATGAACCGGGCATCGTCGATTATTATTTTGCGCACGGAAAAACGATTTCAATTCAGACCAAGCGGGGCTGCGACAAGCACTGTATTTACTGCACTTATCCTTTTCTGGAGGGGAAGCGTTTCCGGATGCGCCGCGCCGCCGATGTGGTGGACGATATTGAACGGCTGGCGGCGGCGCACGAAGACAGCTATATTTTTTTCGTCGATTCGCTGTTTAATGATTCCGGCGGAAAATACCGCGAAGTGGTTTACGAAATGCACCGGCGGGAAATCAATATTCCGTGGACGGCCTATATTTCCCCCGGCGGTGAGCTCGATGAAAAAATGATCGCGCTGATGAAAGAGACCGGATTCGACGCGGCGGAAATCGGGGCGGATGCAGCGAGCGATATCGCGCTGAAAGGGATCGGAAAGGATTTTAACTGGCAGGACGTGATCAACTGCAACGACCTGTTCCGCAAGCATGAAATCACAACGGCGCACTATTATATGTTCGGCGGCCCCGGCGAAACAACGGAGTCCGTGCTCGAAGGGATTCAAAATGTCCGCAACCTCGAACAGACCGCCAATTTCATGTTTATGGGCATCCGTATTCTTCCGGGCACCGGGCTGATGAAAATTGCGCAGCGCGAAGGGCTGGTTACGGCGGAAACCGATATCGTTGAACCGATCTATTATATCTCGAAAGCGCTGGATCGCGATTGGCTGGAAAAAACACTGACCGACGGCTTTGCCGATAAATTCAACTGTGTTTTCCCGCCGGATGCGCTCGATGACAAGCTGCATCTGCTGCACAAACTCGGCATCGGCGGAACCGCGTACGACATGCTGATCGGCGGCGGGAAAAGAAAACGGCGGAAGCGTGCTGAGTAAAACCGGATGTCCGAATTTTCTATAGATTCCATCTGGTGCGTGGTTCCGGTTTATAATAACGGGGCGACGGTTAAATCGGTTGCCGAAGGCTGCCGGAAACATGTTGAGCATGTTTTGGTGGTGGATGACGGCTGTACGGATACAGATGTTTCGGCCCTTTTTGCGGACACCGATGTTCAGGTGCTGAAACACGAAACGAACCGCGGCAAAGGGCAGGCGATTCTGTCGGCACTGAAGTATGTTCACGAACGCGGCGCAAAATGGATGATTACGGTCGATGCCGACGGCCAGCACGCTCCGGACGACCTGCCGAAGTTTTTCCCGGCGATGGAGGCGCATCCGAACAGCATTGTTATCGGCGCGCGCGATTTCAGCGGGGAGCATGTTCCGGGCGGCAGCAAATTCGGGCGTAAATTTTCCAATTTCTGGATCAAGCTGGAATCCGGGGTTTCGGTTTCGGATTCGCAGAGCGGATTCCGGGCGTATCCGGTTGGGCTGATTTCGCAGATGAAACTGCGCGGAAGCCGGTACGATTTTGAGGTCGAAGTGTTGAGCAAATCGGTGTGGTACGGGCTGAAACTGGTCGATGTTCCGATCAGTGTGCACTATCCGCCGCCGGAAGAGCGGATCAGCCATTTTGACCAATGGAAAGATAATGTGCGGTTATCGGGCAGGCACAGCCTGCTGGTTACCCGCCGCCTGCTCCCGTGGCCGCACAAAAAACTGGTTAAACCGGAAGCGACGGATTGGGTCAATCTGGTGAAACACCCGCGCGAATTCCTGACGATGCTTTTGAAGGAAAATTCGTCGCCGACGGAGCTGGGGGTTGCGGCCGGGATCGGGCTGTTTTTGGCGACGCTCCCGCTGATTGCCACGCATACCATCGCGATTCTGTATGTTTCGACGAAGCTTAATCTGAACCGGCTGATGGCGCTGAACATCCAGCATCTGTGCGCACCGCCGTTTGTGCCTCTGGCCTGTATCTGGCTCGGTTTTTATGTCCGCAACGGCGCGTTTATCGGGGTGGAGGATTTGAAGGCGATCGGTTCGAACCTACACCAGCATTTTATCAACTGGCTGGTGGGATCGCTGGTGCTCGCGCCGCTGATTGCCGTGATCGGCGGTTTGGTCGTTTTTGCCATTGCAGCCCGGCTTCAGCGCAGAGGGGTGCAGGAATATGCCTGAATCCAAATCCATCCCGCCGCGGCAGCGCGGAAATGCACTCGGAATCTGGTTTTTTAGAATCCTGATGCAGTTGTTCGGTTTGCGCGGGGCGTATGCGCTGCTCTATCCGGTCTGCCTGCATTATGCGGTTTGGGACCGAGATGCGGTGCGGTCGGCGCAGCCCTATATTTCGCGGCGCTTCCCGCAATTATCGGTTTTAAAACAGTGGTGGACGGCGTACCGGCTCTTTATTTCACAGGGGAAAAACCTGATTGACCGACATGCGGCGATTGCGGGGGCGGTGGAGTTTGATACGGCGATTGAGGGGTATGAACAGCTCCTGTCGTTCGCGCACGAAAAACAGGGCTTTATTCTGCTGACGTCGCACGTCGGCAATTGGCAGACGGTGATGCACTCGCTCGAAAAATTGAACCGGACGGTGCATCTGCTGATGAAACCGGAACTGAACCCGGCGATCCGCGATGCGGTGAAAGTGGATGCGGAGGAATCGCAACTGAAAATTATTTCGCCGGAACTGCCGATGGGCGGTGTGGTGGAGGTGATGCAGGCACTCGAAGCGGGCGATATTGTGGCCATTATGGGCGACCGGGCGTACGGCGCGGACAGCGTCGAAGTGGATTTTATGGGATCGCCGGCGAATTTTCCGTATAGCGCGTTCCACATTGCGTCAACCACGGGCTGTCCGGTGGTGGTGCTGCTTTCGTCGAAAACGGGGGTAAACGCCTATTCAGTGAATATGGCCGAAGTGCTCCGTCCGCAGGTGAAACGGGGCCGTAACCGAAAAGAGCAATTGCAGGAATGGGTGCAGAAATATGCTGATATTCTCAGCAACTATTTATTGGCGCACCCGCTTCAATACTTTATTTTTCATGACATTTGGAAGGATGCTGATTAGACGTATTCCAACGCATTTTAAACAGGAAGGAAGATCGTATGGATAAAGAAGCAAAACTGGCGGAAATTCGCGAAAAACTGAAAGTGCAGTTGGTGGATCAGCTGGCGCTCGACGATGTGACGCCGGAAGAGATCGAAGACGACGGCGAACTGTTCGGCGAAGGTCTCGGGCTGGATTCGCTCGACGCAGTCGAAATCGTGGTCATGTTGCAGCGCAACTTTAACCTCGAAGTCAAAGAGATGGAAAAGAACCGCGAGGTTTTCCGTACCATCAACACGCTGGCTGAATACGTTTACGAAAAGACCGAAGCATAATTCCACTTATTTTTGACCGCAAAGACGCTAAGCCGCAAAGAGGATCAACCTTTGTTTCTTTGCGCCTTTGCGGTTAATCATCTCTCTGGCAAAGGGTCGGAATGCAGGAAGTTTATATAACCGGAATGGGCGTGGTTTCCGCCGCCGGGGTCGGGGTGGCGCAATCGCTGGCGTCGATGGCGGCGGGCGGGCGCAACGTCGGCCCGGTTTCGGTTTTTGACTCGCCGATAAAGCTCCCGGTATTTGAGGTTAAAAGCCTGCCGCCGCGCACCGAACCGGGAAAAATGCGTACCCTCGAACTGCTGGAAATGGCGGTCGATGAGGCACTTGAAAATGCCGGGCTCTCTTCTTTTGACGGATTGCGGGTCGGTGTTGCGATGGGTACAACGGTGGCCTGCCAGCTGAATGATCTCGGGTTCTATTCCACCTTCCGCGAAAAAAAATCGGCCCCGATGGATTCCGTTGACGGCTTTTTGAGCGGGAATCTGGCCGAAGCGGTTTTGAAAAAGCTGGGCACTGACGGACGTAAAATGGTGGTTGCAAACGCGTGCTCTTCGGGGACGGATTCGATCGGCGCGGCGTTAAGCTGGCTGAAGGCGGGGCTGTGCGATATCGCGATTGCCGGCGGCGCGGACGAAATGAACCGTATTCCGCTGTGTGGGTTCAATGCGCTGGGCGTTGCGAGCGACGAGCCGTGCAAACCGTTTTCCGGAAACCGGAAGGGGCTGAATCTCGGCGAAGGAGCCGGGGTGCTGATTATGGAAACGGCGGAGAGCGCGGCAAAACGCGGACTGAACCCAAAACTGAAAGTATGCGGGTACGGCTCTTTTGCCGACGCCTACCACTTAACCGCCCCGCATCCGGAAGGCGAAGGGCTGGTTCGGGCGATTGAAGCCGCGCTCAAACAGGCGGGTATTTCCAAGGATGAAATCGCCTTTGTGAATGCCCACGGAACCTCGACGCCGGATAACGATAAAGTCGAAGGCCGGGCGCTGCTCCGGCTTTTCGGCGGACAAATTAAGGTGCTTTCGACGAAAGGCTACACCGGCCACACGCTCGGCGGAGCCGGCGGAATTGAGGCGGTATTCACGGCGGCCGCGCTGGCCGAAGGCTGGGTTCCGAAAAGCGGCGGGTTTGAAACGGTCGATGACGAAATCGGTTTAACCCCAACGACGGAAAAAACCGCAATAACCGGCAATTATGCCCTCTCCACTTCGCTGGCATTCGGCGGAAACAACGCGGCTTTGATCATCGGGCGGAACGAAGCATGAAGATTTTAGGGACAGGTTTGGTGTGCGCGCAGGGGCGCGGAATGGCTGCGGTTTCCGCCGATTGGAATCCGCCGGCTTTTTTAGACGTTCCTTTTCAGACCGGGCCGTTTCCCGTTTATGCGATTGCCGACGAAACCCTGAAAGATCCGGTGCTGAAAAGTATGCGCCGGGCTGACCGCTTTTCGAAAATGGTGACGCTGGCCGCCTGCGATGCGGTTTCGGACAGCGGCATATCGGTTGAAGATTCGGAGCGGGTCGGAATACTTTTTGCCACCGCGTTCGGGCCGCACGTCACCACCTTTAAATTTCAGGACGACATTATCGATTACGGCGATGCCGGGGTTTCGCCGACGATTTTTTCCAACTCGGTGCACAATGCGGCGGTTTCCTATATTTCGCGGATGCTGAAAATAAAGGGGCCGACGTGGACCGTGACCGGTTTTGACCATCCGTTCGAAGAGGCGGTAAAACTGGCCGAGGCCTGGCTGGCGGAAGATCGGGTGGATTACGTGCTTTTGGGTGCCGGCGACGAGTGCGGAACGGTGATGGAATATATCTGTTCGCAAAAACTGCCGATCGCCGCCGACGGAAAAATTACGGCTGATGCCTTTGTGCCCGGCGAAGGGGCCGCGTTTTTTCTCGCCGGAAAAGGAGCGGGAAAACTCCCGGACGGCACAGCGGGAAAATGGACGGCGAATTTCGGAAATATGCTGACCGGCACAGCGCTCGGCTGTGCGGCTGAGCTGTTAAACGTACTGCGGGAGGGAAATAAATGAAAACCATTATGAAAAGACGCAAAGCAGTTGTCGGTGCCGTTGTTCTTTTTGCGGCCCTCGGATCGTATGCAATGAATCAGGGCACCTATTACACCAAGGTGAACATCTGGTATGAAAACCCCGAAAAAATCTTTTCAACCAACTATCATGTCGGCCGGATTCTGAAGGCCGGAACAAAGGTGATCGTCACCGGAACCGATAGCGGTGACCAGGTCCGGGTTTCGGGGCTGGGCGGCCGACAGATCCGGTTCACTGATCCGGAAACTGCGATCAGCTACATCATGACCTATGTTCCGCGGCACAGCTCCATTTCGTTCGAGGAATATTTTGAGCGCCATTTTTCTGAAACAGAGCCCGTTTTTTCTTTTTCAAAAAAAGAGATGGAACACATACGGCGCGGGACGATCGGCGAGGGCATGTGCAAAGAGGCGGTGATTGTTGCATACGGATATCCCCCGTCGCATAAAACGCCGAGCGTGAAATTGGATTTGTGGATTTATTGGGTAAGCCGTTATAACACCCGGCATGTCCGGTTTGACGGGGATAAAGTGTTTGAAGTGGTAAATTGAATGGGTTTTTAAATGGGTATTGAAGAAGTCCAAAATGCGCTGACTCAGCATCTGGCCGGACTGGTTTCGGCGGATGTCAAAGAGATCGATCCGGCAACGCCGCTGGCCTCGCTGGGCGTGGCGTCGATGGCGCTGGTTGAACTGTTTGTCTTTATCGAAAAAGAGTTCGGACTGGAACTGATGGCGGCCGGACTGCAGCGGGAAGATCTTGAGTCGGTCGAAACGCTGGCCAAAGCCGTCGCGCGAAATCTGCCGGATGGAAAATAGGGATTATCTCACGGGTCTGGATTGGATGGTTCATGCCATGCGGCATGCCACCCTGAAAAAAACCGGAGCCGGAAATGCGTCCCAGCTCATTCTTGAACTCGACCGGTCGGTGGACGAAGCCGCATTGCGCGCTGCTCTCGCTGAATTTGCCCGGTGTTTTCCCCCGCTGTGCGGCGGAGTTGCGCGCGCGAAAAACCGAGAGCCTTACTGGGAGATTCCGCCGAACTGCACCCCGCAGATCCGCTTTGAAATCAGTCCGGTCAGCCCGGAAAACCTCCCCTCTGTTTTAGAGAAAAACATCAATGCCCCGTTTTTGAACGACCGGGAAAACGTCGCGTTTTCCCTGCTGAATCTTCCCGACGGAACCGCCCGGCTGGTAATGAAATTTGACCACCGGCTGTTTGATGCCCGCGGCGCTGATTTTTTCCTGCTGCTGTTTTCCCGCTTTGTTTCGGGCGAAGTCAGCGCGCAGAATATCCGCGAACAGCTGGCGGAATCAGCGCGGCGGGTTCCCCCCAACTGGAAAGAGCGGTTGATCTGCGGAAAGCATATGTCGTGCGTTTTCCGCCGTAATGTGGTCGGCGCAAAAATGGTACGGATGCCGGCCGCCCGTAAAAACGAAAAGCGGCCCGGACGCTTCTTTTTATACGAACTGGACGCAGAGCAATCGAAGGCCTACATCGACTGCGCCTACCGCGACGCGGGCTATCTGATGTTTATGCCCTACGCACTGGCAACCGCCTGTTCCATCTATTCCGCAGTCTGCAAAACCGATCGGCACGACGGCAGTTTTGTGGTTCCGAGCACCATGGATATGCGCGGCCCGGAAGTGGATGTGCGCAATATGTTCTTCAATTATTGCTCGATGTTCTTTTTCAAAATCACGCAGGCGGAAGAGAAAAACCGCGCCGACTTGCTCGCCACCGTCAAACAGCAGTTTTTCACCCAGACCAAAGAACTGTTTCCGCAGCATGTCGAAAGTTTTATGGCGGTGATGCGCTTCCTGCCGATCCAGCTGTTTTCAACGATCATCAACAGCAACCACGCCTCATTCAGCTTCGGCTCGGTGGGATGCAGCCTTTTAAGCGGAAAGCAGCTTTTCGGCGCCGAAATCAAAAACCTGACCCATATGCCGCTGATCCCCCCGAATGTGAGCACCGGCTTTTTTGTGAACCAGTTCTGCGAGCGGATTAATATCGGCGTCTCTTTCCGCGAAGGGGTACTGAATGAAGCCGATCGCGCCGCCGCCGCAGAGGTGATCAAGGCCTATTGCAAATAAGAAATGCGGCTTAAAGACCGGTTTCGCCGGTCTCTTCCGGGAAATGATAAACCGTTTCGTTGGTTCTGGCGTAACCGACTTCGTGGGCGACGCGTTCAACGAATTCCGGATCGGCGAAAAAACGCCGCTGTTTTTCTTTCAGCTCCTGCGTTTCAGTGTCTTTGATACTGATGCGCTGCTGCAGCGAATCGTTGGTTTCCTGGAATTCCTTCATCTGCCGGACTTTCGGCGTGAAAGCCAAAACTACACCGACGCCCGCCATAATCATGATGGCGACCAGCACAATGCGGTTAATCAGGTTCCAGTATTTTTCCGTCTGCTGCATAGCTCTTCGATGCGTAATTCGTGATGCGTAAAGTACACAAGCCCGAATATAACGGGATTTCCCGGTTCAACAAGCCGCGAGTGTGCATTTTGGGTATAGCGTTGTTTTAGACAAAAAAAGGCGGCCCGAAGACCGCCTTTTGGATTAACGAAAGATCGTTAATTAGGCATCGCCGTAACGGCTGTCTGAACCGAGCATTTCTTCGATGCGGAGCAGCTGGTTGTATTTGGAGATACGGTCGGAGCGGCTGAGCGATCCGGTTTTGATCTGACCGGCGTTGGTTGCAACGGCAATGTCCGCAATCGTGTTGTCGGACGTTTCACCGGAACGGTGGGAAACCACAGCGGTGAATCCGGCTTTGTGGGCCATTTCAATCGCGTCGAGGGTTTCTGTCAGCGTGCCGATCTGGTTCACTTTAATAAGGATGGAGTTGCCGCAGCCTTCTTCGATGCCGCGTTTGAGGAATTTCACGTTGGTCACGAACAGGTCGTCGCCGACGAGCTGGCAACGGTCGCCGATTTTATCGGTGAGGATTTTCCAGCCTTCCCAGTCTTCTTCGTTCATGCCGTCTTCGATGGAGTCGATCGGATATTTGGAGATCAGCTCTTCGAGGTAAGTTGCCTGTTCTTCGGAAGAACGTTTTGCGCCGCCTTCGCCTTCAAATTTGGCGTAGTTATAAACGCCGTCTTTGTAGAATTCGGACGCCGCGCAGTCGAGGCCGATGGTGACGTCTTTGCCCGGCTCGTATCCGGCGTCTTTGATGGCCTGCATGATGGAGTCGAGGGCTTCTTCAGTACCGCCGGAAAAGTTCGGAGCAAATCCGCCTTCGTCGCCGACTGCGGTGGAGAGGCCTTTGGATTTGATGATGGCTTTGAGCGCGTGGAACACTTCAGCGCCGCAACGCAGACCTTCTTTGAAGGTGGGTGCGCCAACCGGGCGGATCATGAATTCCTGGAATGCAATCGGAGCGTCGGAGTGCGAGCCGCCGTTGATGATGTTCATCATCGGAACCGGGAGAGCTTTCGCATTGGTGCCGCCGATGTAGCGGAACAGCGGAATACCGAGTTCGTCGGCAGCAGCGTGTGCAACGGCCAGAGAAACGCCGAGCATCGCGTTTGCGCCGAGTTTGGATTTGGTTTCAGTGCCGTCGAGTTCGAGCATCAGGTTATCGATGCCGACCTGATCAACTGCGTCCATACCGATGATGGCCGGAGCGATGATTTCGTTTACATTTGCAACGGCTTTTTCGCAGCCTTTTCCGAGGTAGCGGGATTTGTCGCCGTCACGGAGTTCGAGGGCTTCGTTAACGCCTGTGGAAGCGCCGGAAGGCACTGCGGCACGGCCGGTTGCACCGGAATCGAGGGTGATATCCACTTCGAGGGTCGGGTTGCCGCGTGAGTCGAGGATCTCGCGAGCGAGTACATCGATGATTTCTGACATAACGTGTCTCCTTGTAGTTGGTTAAAAATGAGTTACTTCCCTGAAATTGAGCCGCCGAATATAGCGATGCCCCCCAAGCGGGGCAACCCAATAAGAAAAGTATGTCGTTCCGCCTTCCGGCGAACATTCCCGACTTTTTATGACAAAAGGCGGGACTTTGCCGCGGGGGATTCATAAGGATAGATTTTCTGAAACCGAACCGATTGAAAACACCGTGAGCCCGACCGACATCCGACCATTAGAATATGCCTACCGAAGCAGCCGCCCCGTGCGAACCCTGCTCTTTTTGCTGAACCGCCGCTGGTATCACTATTTGGCGATTCTGTTTCTCTATCTGCTGAAATATGCCCCCGTCTGTCTGACCCCGGTATTTATTTCGGAAGTGATCAACGCCTTTACCGAAGAAAACGGGCGGCCCGATTTACTGCCGCTCTATTTCGGCATTATTTCGGTGGTGATCCTGCAAAACTTTTTTTCGCACAGTGCCTATATTTACATGCTCGGCGCGGCGGTGCGGGATATGGAAAAACACCTGCGCAGCGCCCTCGTCATCCGGTTGCAGCAGCTCTCCATCCCGTTTCACAGCCGCACCGAATCGGGTAAATTTCAGGCGAAAGTGCTCCGCGATGCCGAACAGATTCAGGCGATGTGCATGCTGCTGGGCGAGGCAGGCATGGGCATTGTGGTGGGTTTCATTTTCGCCATCATCATCACGGTAATCCGCGCACCGCAGCTGCTGCTGTTTTATCTTTTCATGGTGCCGCTTTCGCTCGGCGTTCGGGCGGTATTCGGCCGGCGCATGCAGGATCGGAATAACGAATACCGCTCCGAAATTGAGCGGATGTCTTCCGAAACCGTCGAGATGATCAATATGATTCCGATCGCCCGCGCGCACGGACTGGAGCGGGAGGCGGCGCATCGGTCGAATCGCAAATTCCAGTCCGTCAGTCAGCAGGGACTGAAGCTGGATCTGATCAATGCCCTGTTCGGTTCGGCGGCGTGGGTGACGTTTCAGCTTTCGATGGTTGCGGCGCTGGCGGTGCTGAGCTGGTTTTGCTGGAAGGGACGGATTACGGCGGGCGAGATTGTGCTGTTTCAAAGTATGTTCGCCATGATTGTGATGGCGGTCAGTCAGCTGCTCGGCATGTACCCGCATATTGCGCGCGGAATGGAGTCGATTCGCTCCATCGGCGAAATCCTCGAATGCCCCGATATTGAAAAAGACGAGGGGCGAAAAGAGGTCACTGCGCTGGAGGGCCGGGTGGAATTTGATGCGGTTGATTTCAGCTATGAAAACAACGGCAAACACATGGTGAAACAGTTTACGCTTTCCGTCGAACCCGGCGAATGTATCGCGCTGGTGGGGGCGTCGGGGGCGGGCAAATCGACGCTGGTTCAATTACTGATCGGGTTTCTGCGGCCGGGCAACGGGCGCATTTTTATCGACGGTGCCGATATGGAAGAGCTCGATATGCGCACTGTGCGCCGCTTTATTTCCGTGGTGCCGCAGGAGACCATCCTCTTTTCCGGCAGCATCCGCGAAAATATCCTTTATGGCCTGAACGGGATTTCAGAAAAGCGGCTGGAGGACGTGCTGGAAGCGGCCAATCTGAAAGATGTCATTGATGAACTCGAAGAGGGACTGGATTCAAAAGTGGGCGAAGACGGCGCACGCCTTTCCGGCGGGCAGCGCCAGCGGATTGCCATTGCCCGCGCGTTGATTCGCGATCCCAAAATCCTCGTGCTCGACGAAGCCACATCCGCGCTCGATGTCGTTTCAGAAAAAATGGTGCAGGAAGCGATCGACCGCGCCGTGCAAAACCGCACCACCTTCATTGTCGCCCACCGTCTTTCCACCATCCGGCAGGCCGACCGCATCGTCGTCATGAAAGAGGGGCGCATCGCCGAAGTCGGTTCATACAGCGAACTGATGGAGCTCAAAGGGCTGTTTTACGAAATGCAGAAATTGCAGCGCTAATATGCAATTAACCTTGAAACAGAAATGAACCACGGATGAACGCGGACAAACACGGATGTTTCAACAAGATAGAGAAAAAGCGGAAAACACCCATGAAGTGAGCGGAATAATTGCCGTATGCCCTTGGTTATCCGTGTCCGTCCGTGTTTATCTGCGGTTCCATTCTCGAATTTAGGATTAACTTGGAGACTGCTGCCTGACACCGTTTCTGCGATACAAAAAAAGCGCCCCGGTTGGGACGCTTTTTTCGTTTCAGCTTCGGATTCGTTCGATTAGAAGGAAGCGCCGATGCTGAGCATGCCGACCATTTCAACGTCGTAGCCGTTGCCGCTGGTGAGCATTCCGGTGCTGTCATACTGTGCATCAGCCAGCATTTCGTCGTCGAGCTGGGCGATGTAGGTCAGGGATGCGCCGATGCTCCAGACATCGGTAACCGCATAGCTCAAGGAAGCGCCGATGGTGCCGTCGTTCCACGCGTCTCGGTCGCTGCTCTGAATGATATAACCGGCCGAAGCGTCGATGGATGCGCTCAGTCCTTCTGCGATGTCGAATCCATAACCTGCAGTCAGTTCGCAGTAAGCACTATCCGCACCTCCGCCGCCAACATTGAAGTAGGTCGTGAACCCAACAGCCACTCCGGAAATTTCATATCCAACGCCGATATTGGCTTCTTTATCGGCACCGACCGCAGAACCAACAGCATTCGTTTCGCCGTTTTCAATGACAATTTCGGCATCACCAACCGCACCCGGATAGGTATACTCACAGTATCCGACAAAAATATCCAATCCTTCTACAAAGGTCGGGAAACTATAGGATCCATACCAGTCAACTTCCGAAAACTCGGAACCTTCGAGATTATTGTCATAGTCAGCGATGTCATAGTTACCCCATGCGCCGACGGTCAGTGAACCGTATTCTTCGGGCAGTGCGAAGCCGGAGGCTTCGATGCCGGGCTGGAATACCGCGCCGTTGTTATAGGTTACGCCGCGGAAGACATATGCACTGGCAAAATCAAATGTCGTGCTAACTTCCGCAAATGCGACTCCGGCAACGAGCCCTGCCGCAATAGTGGTTGTGATCAATTTTTTCATTTTTTCTCCTTCTGTCCTTTTTCTTTCTGTTTGCACTTAACTTAATAAGGGGGGCACCCCGGTTAAGTCCCTCGAGGATGCGAAAGGAAATCGCACGGGACACCCCCCTGTCAATTCTGTTTAACCGATAGCCTCCGGCCCCGTTTCACCGGTCCGGATGCGGATGCATTCGGGCAGGTCGAGGATGAAGATTTTGCCGTCGCCGATATTCCCGGTGCGGGCACCGGAAATAATCGCTTCAACCGTGGTATCCACGAAGTCGTCGTTGACGGCGATTTCCATGCGGACTTTCTTCAGCAGGTTTACCTCGATATCCGCTCCGCGGTAGGTTTCGTGGTAGCCTTTCTGCTGCCCGCAGCCCATAGCGTTGGTTACTGACATTTTATAAACTTCTTTTTCGTACAGGGCCTGTTTCACTTCGTTGAGCTGTTCAGGCTGTATGTATGCGATGATCAGTTTCATAGTAGTATCCCTTCAGGATTAAGTTTTAAGTGATTAAGTTTTAAGAACTCGACTGCTTATCAGGATTCGTCCGCTTAACACTTAAAACCTAAAACTTAAAACTCCCTTAGTTAGTGGTGAAGATCTGGAAGCCGTTGTATGCTTCTTCGCCGTGTTCGCCGATGTCGAGGCCGCGAAGCTCTTCTTCTTTGCTGACGCGGAGCATTCCAACTGCTTTAAGGATGCTGAACAGGATGAACATCGTCACAAACGCCCAAACCGGGATTGCAAGTGAACCGACGATCTGCGGAATCATTTCATGCTTTCCGCCAGGCATATCGGCACTGCTGAAAATCCAGGTGGCGATACCGCCCCAAACCCCGCAGAGACCGTGCACAGGAAACGCGCCAACCGGATCATCAATCTTAAGCGCGTCGAGCAGCTTCACGCCGGCGACAACCAGCAGACCGGCAACGGCGCCAATCACGATAGCCGATACGTTCGTTACGGAGTCGCAGTTGGCCGTGATGCCGACGAGACCGGCGAGTACGCCGTTGGCCGCCATCGTGAGGTCCGGTTTCTTGTGCAGAATCCAGGTGCTGAGCATAGCGAGTACGGCGCCGGCGCCGGACGCGAGCAGGGTGTTAACCGCAATCAGCATCACTGCATCGGTATTGTCTTTCCCTACAATCGCGAGCTGAGAACCGGGGTTGAAGCCGAACCAGCCGATGAGCAGAATGAAAACACCCAGCGTGGCGATCGGCAGGTTATGGCCGGGCATCGCTTTGGCTTTTCCGTCTTTGCCGAAGCGGCCGATACGCGGGCCGAGCACAATTGCGCCGGCCAGGGCGGCAAATCCGCCGCAGGCGTGTACCACCAGCGAACCGGCGAAATCATAGAAGCCCATCTGGTCGAGCCAGCCGCCGCCCCATTTCCAGTAGCCGGAAATCGGATAAACAAAAGCGGTAATGATGGCGCTGTAAACGAGGTAGGCGCTGAATTTCAGGCGTCCGGCCACTGCGCCGGAAACGATTGTGGCAGCGGTCGCCGCAAAAGCCACCTGGAACAGCCAGTCCACCTGCGGGGCCAGCGTGCCGGCCTCTGCGGTTTCCGCGCCGATCCCGCCGATTCCGAACTGCCCGAAAGCGAGGAATCCGTTGCCGTCGCCCGGATACATCAGGCCGTAACCGATAATAAAAAACAGGATCATCCCGATGGCGAGGTCCATCAGGTTTTTGAACAGAATGTTCACCGTGTTTTTCGCGCTGTTGAACCCGGATTCAACCAGGGCAAAACCGGCCTGCATGAACAGAACCAGTACTGCGCAGACCATCAGGAACATATTGTCCACTGCATACGAGATGTCATTCGAAACAGCAACCACATCCACTGAGGTTGCCTCGGCAGCTTCTTCCGCCAATCCGGACGAAGCCAGCCCCAGCACCAAAGCTGCCGCAATCAGTGCCGGAAATTTCAACCATTTCATTTTCATTTTTACACATCCTCCGAGAGGTTTTTCTAACGTGCCCGAACACCGTGTCCGCGACTTACGGAGCGCCCTTTCGCAACAGGTGTGCCAAGCGGCAAAAAACAGCGACCAATTAAACTGTAACTAACTGGAAACAAAAGAGATAAAAAATTAACTACCT
>QKFE01000168.1 GCA_003252225.1 Kiritimatiellales bacterium
TACGTTCCCCAAATTCGAATGGAAGTGAAGATGGATTCCGAACTGTTCGCTACTAAAAAATTTATCAATTCATTCTAAATAAGCGCAGAAAATATTTCAATATTGCGCTGTTTTTCTCGATCTTTTTGGGTGTGTTGCGAAGATTTGTAAATATATCATGAGTTTTAATATTTTGAATCGAGAGAGTTATGGCGTTAATTAAGTGTCCAGAATGTGATAAGGATGTTTCCAAGAAAGCGGTTTCCTGTCCACATTGTGGATACCCTTTAACTGTTATTCAGGACAAAGCCATACCTCCGCCAATTTCAAACACTAAGGCAAACAAGAATAAAAAGGTCGGGTGTGGTTGCGGTTTAATAAGCATTATTTTTTTAATAGTAGTCTTTTCCGCTATGTGGTCTCTGCCCCCGTCGACAACTTCGTCTTCAGCTCAATATAGCCAAGAGCTTACAGAAAAAGCCCAACGCGCTATTTATATCGCCGGAGTGAGTACAGCGATTCACGATTTATATGCGGATACAGATGGGATAGTTCAAATAAGACTCAACCTGAAAAAAGATAATTTGGGCGGCGAGGTTCATGTTGACGACACTGTAAAGGGGTTGACGTGGATAATGTTTAAGGTGCCGGAAGTTAAGGGTGTCTATATCTTAGATGCAAACAATGACTTTCTTGGAGGAGATACCCGTTAGGTAATAATTTTCATTCAATAGCGTCTTTTCCCATCCTCGCCTCGATGGCCTCCAGCCGTTTTATCATATCCCGGTTTTCCAGAATCCGGAACGAATAGTCCAGCAGGTCTTTGGCGGCCATTCGGCGCAAGCGTTCATCGTCCGAAGCGAGTATGGCGGTCGGTGTGTCAGCGGCCTTGCCTGAGTGGGGTGGTCCCGTTTAAGGGGGGGGGCACGTCAGGGAGCAGCGGCTTACATGAAAACGACCATTGCCGCGATGTAGAGTACGACCATTGTGACGGCGGTGAGCGTGGAGGCTGTGCGGGTTTTTGTGCGCAGCAGCAGAGCGGTGAGCCCGGTCAGCAGGATAATCAGGATGACACTGGTCCAGTTGCTCGGGGATGCCTGATTCAGAAGCCGGGTGTTGCGCTGGGCGATGTCGGCGAAGAAGATGATGAGCAGGTTGAACATATTGCTTCCCAAAACGTTTCCGACCGACATATCGAGGAATCCCATTCGGATGCTGGCGAATGAAATGACGAGTTCGGGCAGGCTGGTGGATATGGCCAGAAAGAGGGTGCCGATGAGGCTGGCTTCCAAGCCGAATCCGCCCTGTTCCGGGGGCAGTGACATGCGGGAGCCGAGGATGGAGAGCACCACGCCGCCGCCGATTATGAAGCTGCACAGCAGGGTGAGTATGCTGTAAAAGTGCAGGGCGGGAAGGCGGGCCAGCCGGGTTTCGGATGGAAGGTGGTCGTCTGTTTTTTCGGTTGCGGTTTCAGTGTGCTGCCGATGTTCGCGAATCAGCACGATTCCATAAAAAACGGGCAGGGAGAGTGTCAGCCAGCTGCAGCCGAGCAGGGGAATACGTCCGAGTTTTCCGGCGAAGAAAAAGGCGGCGGAAAAAATGCCGAGCATGACGAGTCCGTACATGATGGAATCGTTGTGCGGATTTTCCATTTCCTGCGGTTTAAATTTACGGGGGAAAAGCAGGGCCATGAACGCGAGGATGAGCAGGTTGAAGACGTTCGATCCGAGCATGTTCCCGGTGGCGAGGTCGGCGCCTTTTACCGGGTCGGTTGACTGTATCACCGAAGTCAGTGAAACAACCAGTTCGGGGAGGCTGGTTACGCCGGCGAGGAAGACGAGTCCGATCAGTCCGTTGCCGAGTCCGGTTCGGTCGCCGAGCGCATCGCCGTAAATACTCAGACGGATTCCTGCGAGAACCACAACGGCGGCGGTGCATAAAAAGGCAATGAGCAACCCTGCCTGTGTTCCGATGATTTGTTCTATGATTTGCATGAGGGGGTTGTACACAACTTCGATTCGCCGGAACAATCTTTTCCGTTGCGGACTGAGCGTGATTAAATCCCGATTCGTTGCATGTGGAGACAGAGAAGTGTAGAGGCGGCTCTCAGAGCCGCAGAGCGTTTCTAAGAAACGCCGCTACAGCAGCCAGAAAAATCTGTGTTTAAAACGTTCCGCCGACGCTGACATAAAAGCTTGTTAACATGAATCGGGCGTTGAATGAATGAAAAAAAAGCCCGCTTCATCAGCGGGCTTTAACACTGTCTGCAGCGGTTTCATCGAAACCGCCCTACCTGATTAGAAATCGACGATGTTGGAAATGTAAGCTTCCAGCTCGGCGATCGGCAGGCGAATCTGCTCCATTGAGTCGCGGTCGCGGACGGTGACGCAGTCGTCTTTTTCGATGGTTTCAAAATCGACGGTAACGCAGAGCGGCGTGCCGATTTCGTCCTGCCGACGGTAGCGGCGGCCGATGGCTCCGGTCTGGTCGTAAAAACATTTCCAGCGGCGGGTGAGCTGTCCGAAGATTCCGCGGGCCTTTTCAACCAGCACATCGTTGTTTTTGACGAGCGGAAGCACGGCGACTTTGTACGGCGCAATACAGGGTGCAAAGCGCAGTACGGTACGGGCTTCGTATCCTTCCGGCGCCTGTTTTGCTCCGGCTTCGGCGGTGAGCACTTCACTTCCGTCTTTGGCAATCCACTCTTCGCGATAGGCTTCGCAAAGGAGGGCGAGGGCAATACGGTCAACCCCGGCGGAGGGCTCAATCACATGCGGAATGAAAACTTCGTTGGTGTCGGGGTCGCGGTATTCGAGTTTTTTGCCGGAGGTGTTTTGGTGCTGGCTGAGGTCGAAGTTTCCGCGGGCGGCGATGCCTTCGAGTTCCTGCGTGCCGAAGGGGAAGTCGTACATAATATCGGTGCAGGCGGAGGCATAGTGAGCGAGTTCGCCTTCCCCGTGAATATCGCGGTGCATCCGGCCTTCGGGCAGTCCGACCTTTTCGTACCATTTCAAACGCTCGGTGACCCAGTATTCGTGCTGCTGGGCATCGGTGCCGGGTTTGATGAAATATTCGAGTTCCATCTGTTCGAATTCGCGCGAGCGGAAGGTGTAGTTACGCGGATTGATTTCATTTCGGAACGCTTTGCCGATCTGCGCGATGCCGAACGGGACTTTATTCCGGACGGTGGAACAGACATTGCCGAACTGGGCGAAAATACCCTGTGCGGTTTCGGGGCGGAGGTAGGCGACGTTTGAGCTTTCTTCAACGGGGCCGACGTAGGTTTTAAACATCAGGTTGAATGCACGGGGTTCGGTCAGCGTGCCGGGCTCGTTGGTTTCGGGGCCGACGAGTTTGCCGTAAGCGTCCAGCGGAATATCGAGCAGGGCGACGGATTCATAATCGGCGACATTGCCCTTTGCAATTTTCTGAACCTTCTTTTCGGCCGGTTCAGAAACGCCTTCGTGATAGGCGAACATCAGCGCGGAATCGTCGGATTTGTGTTTCAGCACAAAAATCTGGTCGGCGCGATAGCGGCCTTTTGTTTCGCGGCAGTCGAGCATCGGGTCTTTAAAATTACCGACGTGGCCGGAGGCTTCCCACACGCGCGGGTGCATAATAATGGAGGAGTCGAGGCCGACAATATCTTCGCGCAGCTGGGTCATCGATTTCCACCAGCAGGCTTTAATATTGCGCTTCATTTCAACGCCGAGCGGGCCGTAATCCCAAAAGCCGTTGATTCCGCCGTAAATTTCGGAAGTTTGAAAAATAAAACCACGCCGCTTGCAGAGGCTGACAAGCGCGTCCATCGTCACATGATAGTCGTTTGCTTTCATAAGGCGGGAGAGAATGCCGAAGGGGAAATGGCCGGTCAAATCAAATCGCCCGCAGATGCCGGGGCGGGCAGGGGGATAGTGGGGGCGCGGGGGAGAAAGGGGGAATACAATTTTAAACTGTGCAAGCGCGCGGGTCTGCGGTTAGGTTATCCGGATGAATAAACAGAAGCAGAAACGAAATGTGCCGGTTGCAAAAACAGCCGTTGCGGTATTTGGTGTTCTGGGCCTTTTTGAACTGTTCGCCATTTCCGGCGGATTTGAAATGAAACCGTCGACGGTTGCGCGGATTGCGCCGTGGGCGTATGAGCCGTATTTAAAACTGGTCGGCGAGCACCCGTCCACCCGCCCGGTCTGGTCGGTTCACTACCGTCGGGAGCAGGAACTTGAAAATCAGGGGATGGATCCGACGATGGCGGCGATTACCGGGTTTTCCCCCGATATGCTGAAAATCGCGGTCGATGTGGAACCGACGAATTCGATGATTGAAACACTGCCGGAAAAAATCGTGATTGAGCCGACGGTTCCTCTGGCGGAAGAACCCGAAACCGAGCCGGTTGAATCCGGCGCGGAAACGAATAATGTTCCCGTCAAATGGGATGATATTGAGCCGGTCGGTTAACTTTCCGGTTCCTGTTTATCCGCCTGTTTCTGCTCCAGCTTTTCGAGCTCTTTTTGCACCGATTCCTTTCCGGCGCGGCTGGCGGCTTCGACGGTTTCCTTTACCGCGCGGATAGCGATGGAGCCGGTTTCAATGGCCGCTTTGGCGGCAATTTTTCCGGCCGCGCTGGCGGTTTCCATAACGGTGTTCACGGCCACAGTGCTGGCGGAAAGATTGAAGCTGTAAAGGTTGCGGACCGAGCGGAGCGGGGTGAACACAAAGATGTGCATCAGGGCCTGTTCAACCGGCCACTCGCCGTCTTTTTTGGTGATGCGGATAAGCAGCGGCAACATGATGGCCCAAATCAGCAGGGCGTGAATGATGAGGATGGTGTGAAAATAGGAAAAGCGGGTTCCGCCGTGCAGGATGATTTCAACCGGGTTGGCTGAAATAAAATCCTTGATCCAGCCGCCGGCCAGCGGGCCGAGCGCGGAGAGTGAGCCGACGAGCGACCAGTGTACGGCCATCGCCATGGTTCGCCCTTCTTTCGGGGCGAGGGCGGAAAGCAGGTTCAATTGAAGCATGCCGACGGCGGCGTAGATTCCGCCGGCGATCAGTGAACTGAGGCAGAGCAGCATAACCGGCTGGGGCACAACGCCGAGGATGGGGAGCAATCCGGTTGTATTTCCGTTCAGGAAAAACCAGACGCTTGAAAAAAACGGGGCCGAAATTACCATGGCGAGGCCATAGGTGCGCAGACCCACTTTGTTGATGAGCCGCCCGCCGAGAAAGCTGGATATGACGCTGCTGATCATCCCGGCAAGCTGGATGGATGAAAGGTGGGTGTACGTGATGCCGAAGGTGGTTTTGAGGTAGACGTTCAAAAAGGGGCCGAAAAAGCCGAGCCCGAAAAACCAGATACACATCGCCAGCGTGAAGAAAAGGAAGTCGCGGTTTTTCAGCGGCTGGAGAATACGGCTGCCGACGGACAGCGCTCGATTGGCCGGTTTTTGCGGGGGTTCCACCACAAACCAGTGGATGACGATATCCATGATGCCCATAAATGAGGCAAAAATCAGCAGCCAGCCGAAACCGGTCAAACTGGCGTCGGGAAAGAGGTCGAGAAACCAGCCGGTGAGCGCAACACTGATAACAGAGGACATCATGGAAACGCCCTGTCTTTTTGACCAGAAGGCGGCGCGGGCTTCACTTGGAACGAGGTCGGCCATCCAGCTGAACCAGCAGGGACCGCCCATTTGGGCGATAAAGCTGAATATGCCGATGGCGGCCAGCGTGAGCCAAATGTTGACACCGGCCTGTTCCGGAAACAGCAAAAGATAAATACCGGGGATGGCGATGGTTGCGCGCGCGGTGATGGTTGTGATGGCCCAGAACGGTTTCCGCGAGCGCATTTTTTCCGTAAGAAAAGCGGCGGGAATCTGTGCGAGCATTCCGAGCTGAAAGAGGGTGGCGGTCAGCCCGATGGCAATACCGCCTGCCCCCAGTTTTTCGAGCATCAGCGGAATCGGGCCGTTTTGCACGATCATGAAAAAGAATACCCCGGCGGCACCGGCGAGGATGCTGTTGCGCAGGGATTGGTCGATCTCGGTTTTAGAAAAATTTTCAGCCATTAAAAATAAATCGGGGGGTGTTTTTCAGAGGGGGCGAATGAACCGCAAAACCGCTGGAATGGCAAACACTAAAGTCTGTTTTATTAGACCTCCCAATAAGCGAGGAATTCGACGTTTCCGGCGGGGCCGGTGATGGGGGAGGTACAGAGCCCGATCCATTTAAAGCCGAGCTCTTCCGTGCCGAAGGTTTTGATTTTTTCAATGACCTCTTTGTGTACGGCGGGATCGCGCACAACACCGCCTTTTCCAACCTGCTCTTTGCCTGCTTCAAACTGGGGCTTAATCAGCGAAACGATGTGTCCGCCCGGTTTTATGAGGGCTTTGAGCGGCGGCAGAATATGGGTCAGTGAAATGAACGAGGTGTCGATGGAGCAGAAATCGGCCGGTTCGGGAATATCGGCGGGGGTTATATGGCGGGCATTCGTGTTTTCCATCACGACGACGCGCGGATCTTCACGCAGTTTATAATGCAACTGGTTGGTGCCGCAATCGACGGCATACACCTTGGCCGCGCCGTGCTGGAGCATAAAGTCGGTAAACCCGCCGGTCGATGACCCGATATCCAGACAGATGCACCCGTTCAAATTAAAGCCGAATTCGGTGTGGGCGCCTTCAATTTTAAGGCCGCCGCGGCTGACATATTTTTCC
>QKFE01000129.1 GCA_003252225.1 Kiritimatiellales bacterium
TTCGTCAGGCCAGTGTTTTGCCTGCATCTTCCTCCCCACGCAACCTCGCGATTACGCAGTTGATGTTCAGCTAACGCTTCCCCCTGTCGGGCGCGTAAGGGACTTTCACCCTCAAGTGGATGCGCCCTGCCGGGCGCACCAAAAAAAGCCCGGCCAAATTGACCGGGCTTCCGTCTTTTCCATCGAAACATCTCTGCGCTTCGTTATAATAACGGCCAGTTTTGATCCTTTTCGCTGACCACCTTCGGGGCGATCGGCAGCTGTAGGTTGATTTTCGGGTCGTTCCAGCGGATTCCGCGCTCGCATTCCGGGGCATAAAAACCGCCGACCATGTAAAGCGTCTGGCTGTTCGGTTCCAGCGTTAAAAACCCGTGCGCGCAATAGGCCGGGGTGTAAAGCATCGTTTGGTTATCCGGCGTCAATTCAATGCCGAAGCTTTGCAGGTAAGTCGGCGAATCGGGGCGCATGTCCACCATAAAGTCAAAAATCGCGCCGCGGGTGCAGCGCATGAATTTCGGTTCCGGCGCCGGGGCGCACTGCCAGTGCAGGCCGCGCAGGGTTCCGACATCTTTACTGAACGACGTATTGGTCTGCACAAAACCGGTCGGGATTCCGTGTTCGGCAAATTCCCGGTCACAATAGGCCCGGGCGAAATAACCGCGTTCGTCACCGATCGGTTTCTGTTTTATAATCCACGCATCTTTGATTGGCGCCGGTTCAAATATCATTTTACACCTCCGGTGGTTTTTAACATAAAGACCCAAAGCCCACTAAGCATGGCAACTCTTTCCTGCCTTCATCTGCTTTCTTTTCATATTGAGACCCTGCATCCAGCAATACAGCACAAAAACCGGTAACGGGAAACACACCGGCCCTGCCTCTACGCCATGCAAAGCTTGCGGACGTGGAATCCCTCGGCGTAGCCCGAGGAAGAATTGGCCTCCATTCCGCGGATGCGCATCAGCCCGAGAAACAGCTCCTCCGAAAACCAGTGCTTCGTCCGCTGGCTTCCGAAAAATTCCACCAACCCGTCCGCCTTTGCCCTTGCGGCGATCGACGAAACCGGCACATAAAAATTGGGCGTTGCCAGATCCCCGTCATATTTCGGGATTTCATATTCCAGCACACAGTGATTTCGGAATGTGTTCCAGGTCAGTTCATTGATAATCCGGTGATCCTGATGCAGATCGTTCCGGAAATGGGTAAAAACAAGATCCGGCTCAAAGGAAGATTTAAGCCCTTCGAAAACGTCTTTGATCGCTGCCCAGTTATCCGGAAAAAACCCATCCCTGAAACCGTGCAGCTCCATGTTTTTTTCCTGAACCGGATTCAGCCAGTGTTCCGCGCTGGCCCGCGCTTCGTCCGCCCGGGTATGCCCGCCGCTGAAAACCACCCAGCGCACCGCCGCATTCGGGTTTTCCGCGAACAGCTTCATCAGGGTTGCCCCGCAGCCGATTTCAATATCATCACTGTGCGCGCCGAGGCACAGCACATTTAGCGGCCGATCCAGTTTGGGAATCCATCCGAACATTTTTACTCCTCAAATTTCCTTTCGCACCCAGGGCGCGTTTCCGGAACTGTAAAGATCGTCGAGCATCTGCTTTTCCTTAAACGTGTCCATACAGCCCCAGAAACCGGTGTATTTGTGCGCATACAGTTTTGATTTCGCGATCAGTCTCTGGAAGGGCTCCATCACCAGTTCATCGCCGGACTCAATATAATCAAAAATCGCTTTGCTCAAAACAAAGTAACCCCCGTTCACCCAGAAATCCGCCTGCGTTGTATCTTCGATTCTTTCCACCCATCCGTCATTCGCCCCGGTTTTTACGACATGAAAACTGTGATAGGGCTTAATGCTCAGGAAGCTGGCAACCGCGCCGCGCCGCGTATGTTCATCCACCAGTTCGGGCAGAGGAAAATCCGTCAGTCCGTCGCTGTAATTGGCCATAAAGATCTCTTCGCCTTCGAGGTGCGGTTTCACCTTCATTAACCGTTCGGCAATGGTTGCATTCTGCCCGGTATCCACAAACGTGATGCGCCAGTCATCAATATCGCTGTTCAGCAGCTGAATATCGCGTCCGCCGTTTTCAAGCACAAAGTCATTGGTCAGGCTTTCGTCATAATTCAGAAAATATTTTTTGATAACGTCCGCCTTATATCCCAGGCAGAGAACAAAATCCATGTAGCCGAAACTGGCATAATATTTCATCACATGCCACAGCACCGGACGGTATCCAATCGGCACCATCGGCTTCGGAACCTGGTCAGAATAGTCTCTAAGCCTCGTCCCCAATCCACCGCAAAACAGAACCACTTTCATAACAGTCTCCCTTTACAAAACACAGCGTAACACCGCGGGACAAAAATAGGAACAACAGTCCGCCGCCTATTTCCGCAGCTTCTCCATCTCGTCGATCATATATTCCGTAAACGGAATCGAACACGTCCAGCCCGGCGAAACCGAATTCAGAACATGGAACGATTTATCATCCCCCTCAAAAACAAAGTCCATTTCAAGGCTTTTGTTTTTAAGGTTCAAAAGCTGCGCGCGAATACCCGATGGCCCCCAATGCGTCAGCGTCGGATAATCCAGCCCCGTCGCCAGCGACTGCGACAGATCAACCAAATGTTTCCGGCGGTATTTCCGCAGCTCCTCTTTCGCCAGCTTCCGGAAATCAAAATCAGCCTTCATCCAAAGCTGTGAGCCCAGCGACGCCGTTTCCATCAATTCACCAACCCGGAAATTTTTCATCCCTTTATACTGTTCCCGCCAAAAGGCCGGAATCGCCGTCGGCCCGATTTTATGATGCCCGTCCACCGTCACCGTGACATGCACCCCGAGGAACGGATTCGCCAGATTCGGCACCGGATAAATGTTGGTTTTAAAACTGCCGACCGGTTCGCTCGACTTTAAATAGAGCCCTTTAAACGGAAGGATCGCATAGTTTTCGCCGAAGCCGAAAGGCCGCGCAACTTTATCCGCATACAACCCCGCCGCATTCACCACATACCCCGCATCGAATTCGAGCGACTTCGTCCAAACCCGGTTTCCCTCGGCTTTCACAAACGGCTCCGAACAGTGGAATTCTATACCGAGATCGGCCGCGTCTTTCCGGAAGGCGTCCAGCACCGGAACCGGATTGGCCGTCGCCGTGTTCGGGCTCCACAACGCATACTGACAGGTTTTAACACGCGGCTCGATTTCCTTCGCTTCCGCTTCCGTTATCTTCGTCAGCTCAACCCCGTTTGTGTGCCCGCGTTTCAGCAGCTCATCCAGCGTCGGCAATTCCGACTCATCCTTTGCAACCACCAGCTTCCCGCACGCATTCAGCGGAATATTCTTCGACTTGATATATGCCTTCAACAGCCGGTTGCCGTCGCGCGTAAATTTGGCCTTCAAACTGTTTGCCGTGTAATAAAACCCGGCATGCAGCACCCCGCTGTTCCGCCCGCTTCCGTGCAGCCCCAGCTCCGGCTCTTTATCCACCACACTGACTGAACAATCCGGGTTCCGCCGCTTCAAATGCAGCGCCATATTCACCCCGATAATTCCCCCGCCGATCACCAGATAATCAACGCACTTCACCGCCATAAAACGCCCTCAACCATGCGGCAGGTATGCCTTCACATACGCTGCGATCTCTTCAAATGAAATACTCTCAACCAGCGCAAACGAAAACCGGAACGGAACTGTTTTCACATGAAAACCGAATCCCCCCTTATCCGTGCGCCCAAACCCGAAAACAGTCATCCCGCCCTTGCCGCCCATCGGCCAGAACGTGTCGGAAAACACATCCGGCCCGTCATAGGCCAAAACGATCGAGCGCTTCAGCTTCGGATCACAGAACGCCGCCCATTTCGGCGCAGGCAGCGATTCCGCCCAGCGTTCCGAGCACCCTTTTTTTGTTCCGTCGGACCAAAAGGCAAACTGCTTTTCCGGGTTGAATTTTCCGCCGACCGAACCTTCGTAAAGCAGCCAGACCGGCGATGCGATTTTGCTCGCAGTCATCGTGGCGCGGGTTTCATCAATCTGCCACTGCACATCCCATCCGGCATCTGCTGTGAATGAGCGCAGCTTCACAATATCGGTTGTTTTCTCGCGGAGCTCGGTTTGGCCGGTTTCATAGCCGGGATGCCCGAAGAGGTCTTTAGCCATATTCGGAATACCGCGGTAATTCCCTTTCGGACCGCCCTTCACCTGATAGCCGATCCAGTCTTTTCCATCGCGATCAATCAGCCCCGAAAAACCGCAGCCGGCCTTCTGGTAAAAATAGACCGCCCGCTCCGTTTTCACCTCAACCGAGGCCTGCCCCGCGTGCATCACATTATCCCGAACCGAGATCATACCGTTTAGAGCCCCAGCATTTCCGGATAGAGGCCGCGCGCGGCCAGATCCTTTTTGATTTCATTCATGTAAACCGAGTTCATCACTATCACGACATCCGGTTTATAATCGGTCAAAAAGTCGGGGCCGACATACTGCTTGCCGATGCCCGGAATAAAGTTGCCCTGCATATGCGGGTTGATATCGCACACATGCGCAATCGCATCGAGATCCGCAAACTGAGTCAGGAAACCGACCGACTTGGAACCGCCGCCCCAAACCACAACCTTTTTCCCCTCTGTTTTAAAACGGGTCAGTTTTTCGCGCCATTCACCCAGCTGTACGTTGATCTTTTCAACGAAGGTTTTGGTCTTTGCTTTCAGCTCTTCAACCGACTCTTCAAGCGGATGAATTTTTTCCGAAATCCCGTCAACCGGCTTTGCCTCAATGAACAGATACTGATTGTCGTATTCCAAATACAAGTCCAGCACCTCAAACCCGTTCAGCCGGAAAAGCCGTGCGAGCGAACCGGGGCTGACATACGTGCAGTGCTCATAAAAAATATCCCAGAAGGCCTGAATCTCCAGAATCCGCACAACACACGGGATTTCAAAAAAGAGGATCGGTTCGGATGTTTTGATCGACCTGCGGATTGTCTCCATAAACCCACACGTATCGTGAATATGCTCCAGCGTATGGCGGCAGGTGATGCAGTCGGCTTCGATATCGCCGTGTTTGTCCGAATAAAACTCGCGGATAAAGCTGACGTTTTCCATCGCTTCGCCCCGGCCCGGAACATACGCCGGATCGATTCCAATGCCCGAATTATCACCCAGTTTACTGATCAGCCGGATAAAGTCGCCTTTGCCGCATCCGATTTCAATTACCCGCTTATTTCGGATACCGTACTTATCGATAAAGCGCTCCGTAACGCCGGTGATAAATTTCACAAACGTCGGCGAAAAACCCTGCTGGTCTTCATAGCCCTGCGAGTAGTAATCAATCGTTGTGTCAAACGCGCTGTTAAAAATAAAGCCGCACGAATTGCAGAACGTCAGCACAATATCCTTGCGCGGAATCGCCAAAGCCTCATCGCGGTCTTTTATCGTAACCAGACTCTGCGTCGGCGCATTCGGAATCGTGAAAAAATCTTCGAGATCCGTTCCCCGGCAGTTTGGGCAGATGGTGTGTTTCATAACAAATTCCTCTTCTTAAAAACAGAAGGCCGCAAAGCACGCAAAGATCCGTTTTCCCCTTCGCGGTCTTTGCGCTCTTCTGTTAACTGTTTTATCAGCGGATCCACTCCAGGTTGTTGTTTAACCGCCCTTCAGCGATATGCTTCGCCAGCACCTTCAAACGGATAAACTGCGATTGCCGGAAATCGGGATCATTGAACTCCATCGCTTCGAGGTTATCTTTCACTTCGCGGATCGTTTCTTTCAGGTTCCAGATCGGCTGATGGTCGGGCGCCAGCGTTTTATAGAGCTCAAAATTCACGCGATACGAACGCTTATCCGGCGCGGCATCCGGATTGGTCGAAACCTTTGCCGGAATCTGTTCAGCAATGGCGTCTGCCAGCGGTTTAATCTGATTGTTCCATTCGGTGCAACCGGTATTCACCGCCAGAAACTGACCGCCCTGCTCCGCCGAGCGGAGCACGCCCCACTCAAAAGCGCGCGCCATATCTTTCGTGTTAATCATCGGCCGCCACGGCGTGCCGTCGCTCAGAATACTGATCTCTTTATTCACCAAAGCGCCGGCCACAAAATCGTTCAGAACCAGATCCAACCGGAGTCGGCTGGTAAAACCGCAGGCCGTTGCAAAACGCAGACAGGTCACCGTAAAGTTTTCATCGGCCAGCGGTTTCAGATCCTTTTCCGCCGCCACCTTTGAGCGCGCATAGGCCGTTAACGGATTCAATCCGTCATCCTCTTTTTTCGGAAACTCGCTGGCTTCGCCATACATGCTGCAGCTCGAAGCATACACAAACTTTTTCACCCCTTTGCGTTTGCAGGCTTCCGCAAGGCGGACGGCCGCGCGGTAATTTACCTCCATCGTCACCTCTTCAAACTGCTCGCCGATCGGATCGTTGGAAATCGCCGCCAGATCAACCACCGCATCGACACCATCAAGCAGCTCTTCGGGGAACGAACGGATATCGCCGAACACCTGCTGATTCAGTTTACTTTCCGGCAGATAGGCCGCATTGCTCAGGCAGTGAGCAAAATAACCGATATCGAATCCGACTAACTCCGCATTCGGAAAACTTGCCCGGAACTGATCCACTACGCTCGGGCCGACATAACCCAGATTACCGACAATGAGTACTTTCATTTTCAACTCTCCTTCATTTTAAAAACAACGTTCATCAACAGACATCCGAGCAGCGTTCCGAATGTGTTGTAAAAAAGATCCAGCGCACACGGCACCCGGTTGGCAATCCCGAACTGCACCAGCTCAAACAGTACGCTTAAACATCCGCCCATCAAAAGCGGAAAGGCAACCGGCTCAACTTTCCGCCGTCGGATTTCAACGGGGAATACCATCCAAAGCAGTCCGGCCAGCGGAATAAAAGCAACGATGTTCGCAAACGCATCAATCGCCGTGAATGCCGCCGAATCTTTGCTCACAAAAATATTCCGATACCGCAGCGGCTTCAAACTTTGAAAATCCGTCGAAACCACCGCGCTCCCGACCGGTTCTCCATTAAACCGCTTAACCGCTTCTGCATCCGTCAACGCCCGGTCATAAACCGCATAGCTGAAAATCTTCCCTTCCCAAGGCCGACCGCCCGGCGGTTCATCCCCCAAAACCAGAATATGATTTATCCCCCAATTATCAAACGAGCCGCCCAGCTCCAGATTTTTCGGGTGCTGTTTTCCGTCAACATACAGCCGCGTTTTCTTCCCATCAAAAGTAACGATTAAATGCTGAATCCGACCCTCTTCAAAAACCAGTGGAACGACCAGACTCGGATAACACCCGTTGCCGTCGGTTTCCGTTGTGCGCAGTCGGAATGTCAGTCCGGTGCCGTCCTGCCCGACCATAAAATTACGGCTCATCGCTTCGCGCGAATAGGTGATGATCCGGGCCGGACCATTCTGATTAAGCGAATCGGTTTTGATTTTCAGTTCAATTGAAATCCGATCCGAAGCCATGCAGGCAGAGCGAATCTTCAGTGCATCCTTTTTTGAAAACTCCGCCGCAACCCCTGTTTTTAGATAGATAGATTCGCCGGAAACATTGAGCCCTTTTTCTACCGACGGATACCGCTTCCCCGGAATCGGCTGAAACGGACGGAATGCAAAAAAGCAGAGGCACAAAACATACGCGATTAAAATTAACCAGTGTGTTGTTTTTTGCTTCATTCAATTAACGTAGACGCGACGCCCTCGTCGCGTTGTGTGAGCCATAGAGCCGAACGGAAACAACGCGACGAGGGCGTCGCGTCTACGTTCCCGACCTGCAATGCAGCATCATTCAAAATTCCGTTTAACAATCCCGCTCATTTCCGGAATTTCGAGCACGTCGGTGTGTCCGCCGCCGATCGCATGTGCTTCAAATTTTCCTGAGCAGACTTCGGCGAAACCGAGGAACGGGTCATCCCACCAACCGACTAATCCGAAATACCGCGCGACCGCACAGTCGGAACGGAAATACAAAACGGGGCCGCTGTATTTACTGCTTCGGTGCTGCTTCACCGCTTTAACCATTGTGGCCAAACAATAGCCCGGACGCAGCTTCATCGGCACCGGCTCTTTTTTCAGCAGATAGGAAATCACCGCAAACCGAAACGGCAGAGTTTTCAAAAACAGCTTGAATGTTTTACCGGCGCGCAGCAGCTGCATAAGCCCCGGAAATTTACGGATCAGCGCAGCCTTTCCGGTTGCCGGCTTAAAATTCTGCACCGGCATGTGCGACGGAACATAATCGGTTTCAATCCGCATCGCATCGAGATCGGCCTTAATTTTATCGAACGCCTTTATGTTTTCCACCGAATCCCACGGCTCATCTTTGCGGTAATGCACGGATTCAACATTCGGCGAATCCCACACAATTAAAGGCCCGTCGATTTCACGCCCGGCTTTAATCAGCCGATTAGCCAATTCAACCGCAATCAATCCGCCGATGCAGTAGCCGCCCAGCCGGATCTTGCCATTCGGATAAAACCGCTGCAGTTCTTCCGCATACGCTTCAGCCATTTCGCTGATCGTTGAAATACCCTTAAAACCGTCCCAGCCCGACCACTGAAAAGCATACACCGGCTGGCCGGAATCGAGACTCGAAACAAATGAATTAAAGACGAGCACATTCCCCTGCCCGCCGTGCACGAGAAACATCGGGGTTTTTTCAGCCGAACCCTGCTGAAGCATTTTAAGCGAACGATAGGCCGACAAATCGGGCGCATCGCTTGTGCCTTCAATCAGTTTCGCCAGCTTCGAAATCGTCGGAGCATGCGCCAGCGCGGCCAGCGGCAATTCTTTGCCGAAGGTCTGCTGTATTTTCAAAAACAGCGTAACCGCGCGGAGCGAATCGCCGCCCAGTTCAAAAAAGTCGGCCGACCTCGGAATACCCTTCAGTTCCAGCAATTCACTCCAAATTTCGGCCAGCTGTTTTTCAACCGCGTTTTGATATTCACCCTTTTCGCCGGCATACCGGCTGTTTTCAATCGAAGGTTTCGGCAGCGATTTCAGATCAACCTTCCCGCTCGGCGTGTACGGAATTTCATCAAGCTGAATCAGGAAGGCCGGAACCATATAGTCCGGCAGTTTTGAATCCAAATGGCGGCGCAGTTCACCGTACGAAACCGCTGCCCCCGCTTTCACCGTATAATAGGCCGCCAATTGCAGCACGCCATCTGAATTACGGAATGCGTGGGTTAAACACTGCCCGATTTGCGGAAGCTGCGACGCCGTGTTATTAATCTCGCCGGGTTCAATCCGGTGACCGAGAATTTTAATCTGATGGTCGCGGCGGCCAAGAAAATCAATCGAACCGTCGGGGTTGTATTTTGCCAGATCGCCGCTTTTATAAAGCATCGGACGTTCCGGCACATCAAACGGGCTGGGCAGAAAAACCTGACGGGTTAAATCGTCGCGTCCGATGTATCCGTGCGCCAGATTCCGGCCCGCCAAATACAGCTCGCCCTCTTTCCCTTCCGCAACCGGCTGCATATTTTCGTCGAGAATAACCGTGCCGCAGTTTTTCAAAACGACCCCGATTCCCGGCAAATCCGGCCAGCCGGACGGATCGCCTTCGAGCAGGTTTGCCGTAATCACATGGGTTTCGGACGGGCCGTATTGGTTGTCCAAAGAAGCACCCTCTATTTTGCGGAAAAAGTCGCGCACCACTTCATCAACCCGCAGCTGTTCGCCCGCCGTAATCGTTTCTTTCAGATCGAGGGGATAGGTTTCGACGACGTGCGCCGCTTCAATAATACTGCGCATCGCCACATAAGGCAGAAACAGGCGTTCGATTTTTTCATCGACCAATTGCGCCAGCAGCTTGCGCGGATCTTTACGGTCATCATTCGAAATCAAATGCAGTGTTCCGCCCGAAGCAATGGTGGTCGATATTTCCTGAAACGAAACATCGAAACTGATGCTTGAATACTGCATCACCCGCGCGCCCGGCTTGAATGTTTTACGTTCCAGCTGCCATTCAATCAGATTAGCCAGCGCCCGGTGCGGCATTGAAATCCCTTTCGGGCGGCCCGTTGATCCGGAAGTAAAAATGACATACGCCGTATCTTCCGCGCCGACATTCACGCCAACCGGCTCATTAGTTTCGGCATTGACCGCAGCTTCTATCTTTTCCCAAACCAGCACGGAGGTTTCACCGGAAACAAACAGTTCCGAATGACATTGATGCGTCAGCACACAACGCATCCGCGCATCTTCACCCATCATCGCCAAACGATCTTTCGGATACGCCGGATCGAGCGGAACATACGCCGCACCCGCCTTCAAAATTCCGATCAACGATGCAACCATTTCAATTGACCGGTCGAGACAAAGCCCGACGCGGTCACCGTGCACAACGCCCGACTTTTTCAGATAGTGCGCAATACGGTTGCTGAACCGATCCAGCTCGGCATGGCTCAAAACAGCCGAACCGAAACGCAGTGCAGGCTTACCCGGAAATTGCAGAACCCCGAGTTCCAGCCATGCCGTAACCGTCGCATGAACCGGCGGGGTATCATTGCAGGGAAATAAATGTTTATTCATTTTCAAGGTGTTGTTTTATTTGGAGGGACGACCGCCGTGTCGTCCTTAGGCCGGGACAGCACTCGGCCCTCCAGCAAATTTAAGAACTGTAGAGTTTAATCGGCGGGCTTTTCCGACTCCCCGAAATAGGATTCGTTCACGATTTTCGCGCCGAGGGGTTCGGCCAAAACATCGACGTGGTCGCTGCCGACGACATAGCCTTTAAAGGAGCCGCAGAGTTCGCCGAATCCGAGGAAGGGGTCTTCCCACCAACCGACGAGGTTTTTACGCCAGAGCAGCACTTCGGAGCGGAAAAAATTAACTTCGCCCAGATACTTGGTTTTGAGGGGGCGTTTCATGGCGAAGAAGCAGGTGGTCATGCAATAGATCCAGCGCCACTTAATCGGAACAATTTTTTTAGTCAGCAGAAAATAGCGGGTAATGAACACCCCCACTCCGATCTGCGAGGTGCGGAGGAAGGAATAAAGCCAGGGCCGTTTGCGGATAAATTCGAACCGTCCGGAAAACCCGGTCGGGGCAATAACCGGTTCACAGCCCGGATTGGTTTCCCTTTTCAGGTCGTTCATTTCTTCCGTCAGCTTATCAAAGGCTGCTCGGTCCTTTTTTGAATACCACGGCTCATGCACGTGATAGGTTTTTGAAAGTGTATTCGGGCAGTCCCAGACAAACACGGGGCCTTCAATTTCGTGCCCCGCCTCCGCCAGCATTCTCGCCAGCTCAATGGCAACCACGCCGCCGATACAATACCCGCCAATCCGGTACGGTCCTTTCGGGCGGAAGCGCAGCATCTCCTTCAGATAGGTTTCGGCCATCGACTTAAAATCATAGTCGCTTTTTAAACCATCCCAACCGGTCCAGCGGAACGCATAAACCGGAATACGTTTATCGAGGTTTGCCGTTAAGCGCACATACGCCCGGGCATTGCCGTCGCCGCCGTGCACTAAAAACAGAGGGGTAATTCCCGGAACGCCTTCCTGCATTTTTTTCAGCGAACGGTAGCCCAGTTTATCGCGCTCTTCAATTTCGCTATCGATCAGTTCCGCCAGCGTCAGAATAGTTGCCGGCCGGCGCATGTCAAACTGGGGAATATCCCGCCCGTATTTATCGCGAACCCGCTCATAAACCTGAATGCCGCGCAGCGAATCCCCGCCCAGTTCCATAAAATTGTCATCACGTCTGACGGGTGTTTTCAGTTCGAGATATTCCGCCCAAAGCTCCGCCAGAAAACGCTCCGTCGGCGTTTCCAGCGGCTGAAATATTTTATCTGCGTCCGGCATCTCGCTCATCATCCCCGTCGGAAAGCACGTTTCAGGCCGACTTCGGCGGGCGGTGAAAGAATTGGCCGAGCTTGCTCAGGTTTTTCCACGCCAGTGTGTGAAGGTGGCCGACTTCATTGGTTCGAATGGCCCGCCAGTCTTCTTTTGATTTGGTGAGGATATGTTTCAGACTGCGGTTACTCACCCCGCCGACGCGCATTTTCACCAGCACCGCTTTAAGGTACGCCGGTTCAACTTTATATCGGTTGAAGATGCGGAGCATAAATTCATAGTCCGCCGCGCAACTGTAACCCGTATCAAAATACTCCCCGTTCGGAAGCTTCGTCTGCTCATAAATTTCGCGCTTCAAATAGAGCGTCGGATGCGGCGGCATCCAGCCCCATTTCAACTTGCGGCGAAAATACACACCGCTCTGCCAATGGCGGACAATTGCAAACTCACCCTCACCCGTCGGACGCACATATTGCAGATCGCCGTACACCGCATCCGCCCCGGAATTTTTTAACGCACACCCAATCCGGTAAATGGTGCCCGGCCCCGCCAGCACATCGTCGGCGTGAAGGAATCCGACAAAATCGCCGGTCGCCATTTTGATGCCTTTGTTCAGCGCATCATAAATCCCTTTATCGGGTTCCGATACCCACTGATCCGGATGAAAATTTCCCGCCTCTATTTTTTCCAGCGTTTTATCCTTCGACCCGCCATCAACCAGAATCCACTCGATATCATCCCGTGCGCAGTTCTGCGCTTCGAGCGACCGCACGGTATCGCCAATGCTCGCCTCGGAATTATAGGTCGCCGTTATGATCGAAAATTTCATTAAGCAATCCAGCCTTTGTACCACTCGACAAACTGCGCCAAACCGTCTTTCAGGCTGGTAGTCGGCTGATAGCCCAGCTTGGCTTTGGCTTTATCAATGTCGGCAAAAGTAACCGGAACATCGCCCGGCTGCATCGGCAGCATTTCCATCTGCGGTTCAATCCCGAGCGCATCGCCGAGATAGTGAATCATATCCATCAGCAGTTCCGGCTGGTTGTTTCCGAGGTTGAAAATTTCATACGGCTCCAGCCCCTCCGCAAACAGCGATGCTTTCACCCCCTGAACAATGTCGGTGACAAAGGTGAAATCGCGCTTCATGTCGCCGTGATTAAACACCTTGATCGTCCGGCCTTTCAGCATGGCTTCGGTGAAAAGCCAATAGGCCATATCCGGCCGTCCCCACGGGCCGTAGACTGTGAAAAAACGCAGACCGATCGTTTGAAGTCCGTACAGGTGCGAATAGGAATGGCTCATCAGTTCGTTCGCTTTTTTGGTGGCGGCATAAAAACTGACGGGGTTATCCACCGGATCCGTTTCGCAAAACGGCACCTTTTTATTCCCGCCGTACACGCTCGAACTCGACGCATAAACCAGCCGGTTGATTTCATGATTCCGGCAGCATTCGAGCACATTCAAATGCCCCGCTAAATTCGACTGCTCATAGGCAAACGGGTTCTGCAGCGAATAGCGCACACCCGCCTGCGCCGCCAGATGGCAGACCCGGTCAAATTGATGCGCGGAAAAAATAGAGCCCAGTTTTTCAACATCCGTGAGATCGCCGCGATAACCGGTGTAGCCTTCCCGCGCCTCCAGCCGAGCGTGCCGCGCAGCCTTCAAATCAACCGGGTAGTAATCGTTAAAATTATCAAACCCGACCACTTCGTACCCGCCATTCAGCAATTCGTGCGCAACGGCTGCGCCGATAAAGCCCGCGGTTCCTGTAACAAAAATCTTCACTTCAACCCTATTTCTTTAACTCATCAATTTTGCACTTAATCTGGAAAAAATAGATCAACTTGTTCACCGCCAAAAGCCACCCGGCTTTCCCATCAAGAAACCCCAGCTTCAAAAAATAGGCGCCGAAAAAATAGACGGGGCCGAGCAACCACGAATCCATCAGCCGGTATTTAATTTTCTGCCGACCGGTCAGTCCGGCGAACCCTTTTTTCTTTAGGGCCAAATACCGCGCGGCTTCCCACGAAGAATAGGCGTTGTGCCGCGCGATGTAGGCTTCGTAGCCTTTATAATCGTGATGTTCAACCGGCGTCGAAACCGTTCCGACGGAACCTTCAATCACCGGATGCTCGTGCACCTCCATATCGAGGTGCGACCACGAATCCTCTTCGATTTTTTCGTACTCGCCCTTCCCTTTCCGGAACAGCGCCAGCTTGCGCATCGGATCGCCGTGTTTCAGCTTCCGGCCCATAAAATGGTTGTGGTAGGTAATCCAAAATCCGGTGTATTTTGAATCCGGCAAAATCCGCCTCAATTCTTCGCCGAATTCCGGCGGCACATATTCATCCGCATCGAGAAAAAGTACCCACTCATTTTTCAGCTCAACATTCCGCAGCACCCAGTTGCGCTTTTTCGGGAACTTTCCGTTCCATTTAAAATCAACGATTTTTGCGCCGTACGATTCTGCAATTTCGCGCGTTGAATCGGTACTGCCGGAATCCACCACCAGCACTTCCGAAAAATCCTTCACCTGTTCAAGGCAGCGCGGCAGATTCTTCTCTTCATTTTTCACCGGAACAACGACGCTCACCGGAATCATGGCTGCTCCCTCATTTCGCGCTTCCGGACTTCTTTCGCCGGATTTCCCGCAACCACCGTCCACGGTTCAACATCTTTACAGGCCACCGCCCGCGCCCCGACAACCGCCCCATCGCCCACCGTTACGTTTGGCCCGATGAATGCGTCGGCGCAAATCCACGCCTTTTCGCCCACCGAAATCGGCAGCGTTAAAAGCGGCATGGCCGGATTACGGTAATCGTGCGAACCGGCGCACAGATGCGCGCCCTGCGAAATCGTCGCCTGTTTTCCAACCGTGATTTTCCCGAGGTTATAAATCATCGCCCGTTCGCCGATGGACGACCAATCGCCGACTTCGAGGTTCCACGGAAAATAGATGGTGGCGGTGTTGGCGATATTCACATTCCGCCCGATTTTCGCGCCGAAGCATTTGAGGAGAAAACGGCGCGGGCCGTAAAGCGGGCGCGGAACCAAACGGAACAGGACCTTGCCGAACGCCCAGAACACCCGCATCAACTGCACCCTTAACGGATACTTCTGTGCATTCCGGTTCGCTTCAATATTCAATTCGTCGCTCATTAAAATTCCACGCATTCCGGCGGATCGCCCCCGCCGATGCACCACTCATAAACCTGTTTCATCTGCTCCGCAACCTTCGGCCACGTAAAACGCGCTTCGACCAGTTTACGGCCATTAACCGCCAAATCGTTCAAACCTGAATCCGGCAGGGAAAAGAGCTGTTTCAGCCCCGCCGCAATGGAATCCGCATCCGGTTCAATCCGGATGGCCGCCTCGGCCTCAAATCCTTCCGGCAGATTACAAAAATCGGTCATTAAAACCGGCAGCCGGTACGACCACGCTTCGAGCACCGACATCGGTAGCCCTTCCGAAAACGAAGGCAGAATAAACGCATCGACGCTGCGCAACAGCCGGTCTTTTGCTTCGCCGTGCTGCGGGCCGATAAATTCAACCGATTCCCCGGCAATAGATTTCAGCCCCGCTTCGTGGCCGCCGTCATCCCAGCCCGCAATTTTCAACTGCCAATCGGACGGCGTTTGATTCCACGCTTCGATCAACTCCTTCAGCCCCTTTTTCGGGTGAATTCGTCCGAGAAAAAGCAGGGTCTTTTTTTCGCGCGTTGTTTTATCCGTAAGCTTCGGAAGCTCGACGGCATTGGGCAAAACCGCGATCGGGTTTTTCAGTCCGTACTGTCGCACCGCATCCGCTTCGGAACGGCAGAGCGCGTGAATACAGGTTGCTTTTTCGAGCGCATTGCGGGCAAACAGTTTTTCAACCAGCCTTTTTTTCCACGCCGAATTCTGCACCGCCCACGGATCGAGCATGCCCCGCGGTGAAACAACAACCGGTATTCCTTTTTTCGCCTGTATTTGCGCCGCCGCCCACTGCGAATCGGACCAGATTCCATGCACGTGAATTAACTCCGCTTTCGATGCGGCCAAAGCCTTCCGCAAATTAACCGATGTTTTCAGCGGCCCGAAAACCGGAAACAGTTCAACCGGCAACGGTTCCCAATGAGGCAGGTCTTCCTGTGAAAATCCGTCGATAGGGCTGAATATTTTCGGGGAACACCCCTGCTTCGCCAATGCTTTTGAAAGCCAGCGAACCGAATAAAAAAGGCCGCCTGCATTCCGCGAAACCGTGCTTAAAACCGCGACATCCATCAGCAGCCCCACGCCTTCAGCGATTCCACAAAACGTTCGGCGTTGTGCCCCGGCGTGAAGCATTCAAAAAAGCGGTCGAGCGAAGCCTGTCCGTGCGCCGGAATTCGCGACGGATGCAGAACATATTCATTCATCGCTTTGTACAGACTGCCGACGTTATCCGCTTTGACCCGATAACCGGAAAGGCCGTGCTCAATCACATGCCACGATGCGCCGCACAGATCCGTTCCGATAATCGGAAGGCCGAGCGACGCCGCCTCATTTTCAACCGCGCCCCAGCCATCGAACCGCGAAGCCAGCACAAAAACATCCGCCGCACAGTAAACCTCCGCGATCCGTTCCGCCGGGTGGGCACCCAAAAACAGCACCCGATCTTCAATTTTAAGCCGGGCGGCAAGGCGGCGGTATTCTCCGTTTGAGCGGTCGAGCCCGCACAGCACCAGACACCACGCATCCGTTTTCAGCTTTGCAAACGCCTTCAAAAGCACATCGATTCCCTTGCGTTTACACAGCGCCCCGACACTCAGAAAAACTTTTCGACCCTGCGCGAAATCAGCCACCTGGCAGCACGGCTCTGTTTCCGCCAGCGCCGCCGGGACATAATACAGATCGTCGATTTTTTCCTTCGGCACACCCATCAGCCGGAACGCGCGTTTCGCCAGTTGACCCTGTCCGAATGCGCCGAGGGCATATTTTGAAATCCGCTTCCCTTCACGCTTTTTGCTCATCAGCATAAACGGATGCAGCAGGCGGAACAGTTTCATATTGAAATTCAGAACTTCCGCCAACCGCACGCCCGGCATTTCAGACCAGTGGCACCATTTGACGCCGTGCGCACAGAAATGGTCGATGAGCGATGAACTGAAATAGGTGCTGATAATGTGTACCCGCTCTTTCCAGTCGGGCACTCCGTTGAGTTTTGTTTCGGGCGAAGAGCTGTCTTCAATCACTGACTCAAACGGTTTGTAAAGATGCTGGCCGCTCCAGCCTTCGGCGGCGCGAACCTGTGAACTGCCGCTGAAATAAACCACCCGGAAATCCACATCGTGCCGCAGATTCAGCGCATCAAAAAACGCCGACTGATAATGCGACGGAATATTCATCCAGATACAGATTTTAAGCAACGCCCTTCTCCTTCATGAGTTTCAGCATTTCGTCGGCGCGGTCATTCCAGATGATTCCCTTCGGGGCGATCCGCTCCGGCTTCGATTTTAGAATAGACCTGACTGCTTCCGCAAAATGTTCACCGTCTGCCGCCGTGACCTGCTGCGGAAATACGGCGGGCTGTTCACAGGCGGAAGTTGAAACAACCGGCGAACCGGAAGCCAAATGATCGAACAGCCGCATCGGCGAACACAGCCGATTAAACTCCGTGGCGGCATACGGAATCAGCCCGACATCCAGACACTGAAACCAGCGGTGAATGGTTTCGTGCGGCTGTCGTCCGACCGCTTTCACTTTCGGGTGTTCCAGCAGTTTTTTCAGCTCCGTATTCGGCTGCTCCGGAATCGGCCCGACCAGCAGCAGCGTTCCCAGTTCGGGGATATCCGCGCACGCGGACAGTAAACTGAAATCGAGCCGCTCATTGATTCCGCCGATAATTCCGGCAATCGGCCGATCCATTTCGCCAACCGGCGGATCAACCGCCGGGCCCGAATGATAAAAGCGCGGCTCGGAGGCATTCATACTGACCGAAACGCTGGCAACGCCGTATTCCGTTTCCGCCCGCCGCATTAAGCCTTCGGAGACAAAAAAGGTATGCTCAACCCGCCGGATCAGTTCGCCCTCATTCGCGGCGGCATCGGCCCAGCCTTCGTAGCTGCGGTAATCGTCCGAAGCGTAATAGAAAAGCTTCACTTCCGGCGGGACGAGATCGAGCATCGGCAGGTAGTGCGGACTGGTGACAACCAGTGCGGAAACCGTTCCGGCCGCCTTTTCAATTTTCCCCCAAAGCATCCGCTGCCCGATTCGCGCCGTCCGCGAAGCCCAGCCCGGAGGCAGCGCAACATTCAGAATTTCCAGCCCTGCTTCGGGCCGCTGAAAACCGCGCCGTTTCATCGTGACCCAATCCATCGGCGAAACGCCCAGCACATCGGTTTTGCCCGCCATTGCGGCAAACGGTTTAATGCGCCAGATTTCATTTATATCGCAAACAACAATCATCGTATTAAGGTAGAGCAAGCGTCCCGCTTGCTAAAAACAAGCGGGACGCTTGTTCGACATTCAAAGGGATTGAAAAAGCTGCTCCAGTTTTTGAGCCGACTTTTCCCACGTAAATTTAGCGGCCTGTTTTTTACCCGCTTCGGCCTCTTTTTCTCGACCGGTTCCATTTAAAGCCAGCGCTTCGCCGAGCGCGCTGATGTGTTCCGCCGTGTTATCCATATCGCACAGCCGCCCTGTATTTTCGCACACTTCGGGAATGGAGGCGGCCGAACTGGTGACGACCGGCGCGCCGGCCGCCATCGCTTCAATCACCGGCATTCCGAACCCTTCGTAGCGCGATGGAAACCAAACGGCTCCGGCCTGCTGATAAAGCGCGTTGAGCAAAGCGTCGGAAACATATCCGGCCAAAACAACCGACGATGCATTCGAGGCCTTCAGCTGATCGAGATAAATCTGATCATTTGATCCGGCGATGATGAGTTTAACGCCCGGAAGCGCCTGTTCAAATTCCGGCAGGGCGTCGATAATCAGCTGCGCGTTTTTGCGCAGTGAAAGCCCGCCGGGAACCAGTACAAACGGTTGGCCGCCGGAAAGCTTTTCCACTTCATCGCGCAGCGGCTCCGATGAATCCATTCCGAAAATATGATGCGGCGCATTGTAAATAACGTGCAGTTTGTTTTTCAGCGCCGGAAAATAGTGCGCGATGCGCGTTGCCGAAAACTCCGAAACCGTCACCACCGCATCGGCATATTTTGCCATCCGGTTAAACAGCGCCGTCCATTTAAAACAATGCAGCCGCTTGCTCGGCGAATCCGGATAAAGCGAATCTTCGAATCCCGCCACGTCGTGAATCGTGCAGACCAGCTTTGCGTTTTTAATCGGGACAAACGATTCTGCCGGACAGTAAACCAGATCGACGCCGGGCCAGAAATTTTCGGCGACCGGTTTATTCCGCCAAACCCATTTGGCCTGCTGCCGCGAAGTCCGCAGCTTATGCGGAATGAACGACGCGGTTTTCCAATGATCATCCAGATTCAGATAAACATCGTCATAAAGATGCCCGTCCACCAGCATCCGATGCGTGTGTTCCGGATACAGCTCTTTGTGCGTCGTCAAAAGCCGGTCAATTACCCGCCCCACTCCGGAGGGGTTCGGCAGCCGATGAATGTGTATGTGCGAAAGAATGTTCATGTAATTCGTGATTTGTGATGCACGGCAGTCAAACAGAAGAAAAAATCATCTATCAACTAATAACAGTGGACAATAACAGGGCAGACTGAACGCGCTCAGATCGTTTTATTCAGGGCCAGCTCGTAAACCTCGTTGACGCTTTCGGCGACGGACTTCCACGAATATTTCGAATGCGCCCTATTCAGGTTTTTCTGCCGGTCTTCAGCCCGGTTTTTCGTTCCGGCGATAATCGATGCAATTACCGGATCGCTTTCGGCATCATCCAGCATGACCGCACCGAACTCCTTCAAAAGTAAAACCGCGCCGCCGCCTTTCGTCACCGGAAAAGCAAAGATCGGCAGACCGGAAGCAACGGCTTCGAGAATCACCAAACCGAACGGTTCGTGATACGACGTAAAAAGAAAATCATCCGCTGCTTTATAATATTGCTCCGGCTTGCTGATCGAACCGGCCATTACCAGTTTCCCGGATTTAATTAACGGTTGGTTGCGCTCAACAATCCCTTGAAATTCCGGGCCGTTCCCAACCATCACCAGCACCATATCGTCGGGCAGCAGATTCGCAACGCGTTCGACGCGATCCGACCCTTTCATACTGCGGTGCACCCGGCCGACCCAGAGCAGTATGCGTTTATCCGGAGGCAGACTCAGTTTTGCCCGCAGTGCTCTTTTTTCATCTGCCCCCAAAATACCGAACCGCCGGAAATCCACTCCGTTGGGGACATAATGGACTTTTGACGGGCGGTATCCGTCTTTCACCCACGTTTCAATCGTGTGCAGTGAAATGCCCAGCAGCATCTTCGTGGTTTTGCGGATCAGGTAGCGTCCGACGCGGCTGTCCGAATCCCGCACCGGCAGATGCGAATGCATCACCACGGGGAAGCGCAGGTGCATCAGCGTCAGCCGCGGCCAGACGATGCCGTCGTGCAGGTGGACAATATCGGGCTTCAAACGGGAAAGCGCCCGCGCCAACGCCGGTACCCCGGACCACGCCTGTTTTGATGATTTCAGCCCGAGGCAGACAATCCCTTCCCCGAACGCAGCCGCAACATGCCCCGGCGATCCGTACAGGAACAGGATTCCCGCATCCAGTCCTGCCGCGCGCTGCTCGCGCACCAGCGCCTCCGCAACACGCAGCGACCCCCCGGTATCCGGATCATCGCGCTGACAAATGTGGATTACTTTCATTAAAAAATCAGTTGGGCCGCGGGCCGAAGTTTTCCTTACCGCCGAGCAGGAGCGACCAGAAGCGTTTTGAATAGTCGCTGTAACCGGCGCGGTAAGCTTTTTTATGCGGCTGTTTAACCGGGCGCAGGCTCTGCATGAAATACCCTTTCAGTATCTGAAACAGCAGCGAACGGCGCTGGGCCGGCTGGAGCCTTTTGGTTCGGTAAACCCGGATTTTGGTGTAAAGCCCCTGCGTCGGATAAAAGAAGGGTTTAACGAGCATCTCTTCGGTCAGACTGCCCGGCCAGACGCCGACAAAACAGAGCGGAGTTTTAACATGCACAATATCGCGGTAAAGGGCGCATTCGATGAAAAAGTCCCAGTCGGATGTAATCGTGTTCTTGTCAAAACCGCCCATTTCGCGAAACAACGTTTTGGTCAGCAGGGTGGCGGAGGGAATCGAACTGGGCGTGTATTTCAGATACCACATATCCGCGCCGTATCCCCCTTTACGCCGTTCCGACTCCACCGATTCCACCCGCTGTTTCATCGCGGCGGGCTCTTTGCCGATTTCAAATTTTGCGACATCAACCACCACCAGCGTACGGTCGTCCACCAGCGGAACGGTGTTGATCAGAAAATCGGGGTGAATCAGATCGTCATCGCACAGCAGTTTAATGATGTCGTTTTTACAGAGATCAACGCACCGGTTTGCATTCCCGGTGAAACC
>QKFE01000255.1 GCA_003252225.1 Kiritimatiellales bacterium
TTCTTGTTTGCATCCACTTAAGAATCTCTTTTCGAGAACTGTGTGTAAGTTCTGCATCACCTGGCCAGTAACCATCTCTCCACCGCAACGCTTTGGTATGATGAAAGCTGAGTTCCACATGGTTTGTGCCGCCTCCGCTGAATGAAAAAAGCAGTGATCCACCACAGAAACAGTAGGTGCCGGAATTTGCTTCATCAACTTCAACAAGCTCAATAAATTCTAATATCTCATCACGGTTTGTTGTGGAAAATACTGTTTGACCATCAGATCCTATTTCACTGATTGCAAAATGATCCGCTGTATACATCTGCTGGAGTAAAACATTCTCCCAGTTACCATGAATGTTATCACTAGAGCTCCACGTCCTTCTTTGGAATCGTATTGTGGTAAGAAAGAGCACAACACCGACAACTAAGGTTATAGCAAAGATGTATCGTAAAATTTTCATTATTCTCCCTATGCCAACGTTACGGGTGAGCCTGAGCGGAATGTGCGTCGACCAGTTTAACAGGCGATGCCGCGATAGGCTCAAGCCGCTGGTTCGGTGTTTATTTGTCGCAATTAGGTGAGCCACCAAATTCCATTTGTTTCCCACCAATTAAATACATCGCAATATCCATTTGATACTCTGTTAGCATAAGTCCCTTTTTCCCCAAATGCTGAGATGAGCAATATAATTGGAGTGCCAATAATTAGCAGCACTGGGAAAAAGAGAAGCCACGTAAAGATGAAACCCAAGATTCCCCCAATGATGTTTTCAATGATGTTCATCGTTTTGTTTCACCGAACAGTTGCATAAAAGGAAAATCGGTCGGCGATTCCCATCTCGTTTAGCATCATGACCAGAGAATAAATTTCCGCACCGTTTGCGCATCCGGCGGACCACACCTTAATTACACGGTTTTTGTCCAGTAGATATTGGATGTGATGTTCCGATATTTCCCGAAAGCATTCCGTTCCCCGGAAAAACTCTGTAACGGTAACCGTCATCGCCTCTGCGAATGCTTCGAGTAGAACGCTATCTGCATATAAAAGGTCGCTGTATTCTCCGAGAGTTTTGCAGCCGTATTTCGCCACCAGCGCGCAAATGCGGCGGTCGATCTTAGATGATTTGTACTTCAATAAATCAAACCCAATCAGACCGCTCAAAGCCGCCTTGAAGGTTTGCAGATCCGCCTCGCTTGGCGGATTGCCGGTATGCGGGGAGCTTTGTGAAATACGCAGAACGGCCGTCATATGGAAACTTTCAGAGCCAATGAATTTCCGACGACTTTTGAAATACTATACAATTTGCGCTCCGCCCCGATCAAATTGGACTTCATACAACACATGAACTTTTTTTCTTCTATAGCGATGCCGACCATCTTTAATAATGCCTACACAATAGCCCATGTATATATTGTCTCTGTTATCCTTTGCGATAAAAAATACGTGCAATACACCGTGCATTATTAGCGATTCTGGGTTTTCGGTCGGGGTCCCCCCGAAGGAAGCGCGCGCTCCTCAAGCGGAGACACACAGTGAGGCGAAGCCAACCACGCACCACACGTCTATACAAGAAAGGTCGCCAATGATTCGGGCAATACATCGCGAGCATTCGACATGACCGGCGGGAAACGAGATGATGAGGGCGCCGGCATGGTTGATAACTACGCGGAACATGTCCGATCTGGAAATCCGATTCATGCCGCAGAAAAGGTTGTTATGCCGGTATTCGATACCGTGACGGCGAATATCAATCAACTGAGTGGCGACGACCTGGCTGTTACCTTCCTCCAGTCAACAGAGGACCGGATTAGATGGCGTAAAAGGTTCAGCGGTTGCCGGTCTACGCGAAGTCAAAACCCAATCTACAGCCAATACACCCAAACCTGTATGGAATCCCGATATCAAACAGCCCATTGATTTCTTCGAAGCATGGGAAGACGTACCCAACAACATTGAATACGACAACGCCTTTAAAATCCAATGGGAAGAATTCATCAAACACGTCATCCTCGACACGGAATGGAAATACAGCCTCATGGAAGGCGCCAAAGGCGTCCAGCTCGCCGAACTCGGGATGCAAAGCTGGAAAGAGCGCACGTGGGTCGATGTACAACCGCTAAACTGAACCGAGTCCATTTTGAACCGCTTTTAGCGACTCCAAAAAAACCGGTAGAAACCTTGCCTATCCCGCCAAAACAAGAGAGAGTGCCGCCTTTCATAATCAACGGCTAAAGGAATTTAAAATGGCAGAAGAACAATCACTCGAAAACATCAGCATCGACAACGAAAACCTGTGGAAAGAGGAAACCTTCACAGACCTAAAAGTGGGCTCTATTCGTGTTTTGACTCCGATCAAAATCGACGGTTCCCCCGATGAATCCCGTCAGCCGACCTACTCGGCAACCACCAATATCATGACTCCCGGCGGCGCCCTTCCGATTTCCGGCGAAATCGACGCATCCAACCTCGAAGAGGCCTGCGCAAACTTTAATGATGCCATCAACGCCGCCATCAAACAGCTGCAGGAAGATATGATCCGGATGCAGCAGGAACAGGCTAACCGAATCGTCACTCCCGGCGAACTGCGCGGCAAAGGCGACCTCATTTTTTAACCCGGATTTCACCGGTTCCGAAATCCTTCGGTTGCAGAAAAGCGCCCTTTTATCGGGCGCTTTTTTTGGTTAGGCGCAATGCCCCATTGAATGCCTTATTGAAATCCTCTATTTAACCGGATGGTTTTAACGGGTTAATTCACGAACACAGCGGAAAGGGAAAATGAAAAAAGGAATCCGGAAACTGGCAGAACCGGCAATTGGCGGCCTGATTGAAGGCGGTGCGATTCCGCTGCTGAAAGTACTGTCCGCATTTTCGGTTCTGCTGTGTGGCTATTTTGCACCGCCGCTGAAGGAGCTGTATAACACGACGTTTTCCATTAAAGCGGTCTACCCCATCCTGTTTATTCCGCCTTTAATTATTATTACGGCTGTGTTCATCGCCAAATACAGACGATATAAGAACAATGCTGCGCGCGATTTCATGCTGGGCTGCTACAACCAGCGGGAGTGCGATGAACAGCTGAAACGAACCGTCAGCGAATTCAGACGGAAAAAAGGCCGCGTGAATTTTTCGATCCTTTTGTGCGATCTCGACGGCTTAAAGGCGGCAAACCGGATTTCGCGGGCCGTCGGCAACACGGTATTGAAGGAATTTGCCGCCATATTGAATGAGGAAAAGCGGGCAACCGACCTTTTTTACCGCTATTTGCAGGGCGATGAATTTCTTTTTATTTTGCGCGATACGGACGCGGCCGGGGCGCATGTTTTTGCGGAGCGGATCCGTGAACGGACGGAACGCCACCGGTTTAATAACTCGGAGGATTTGCGGATTACGGTCTGCATCGGCATAAAGCAGCTTACGGCGGATGATGTTTTCGGCGCGGATCGGCCTGTTTCCGGAGATGAAATACCGCCCGAAACAGCCGTCAAATCGATCGTCGAAAAGGCGGAATCCGCACTGGCAAAAGCCAAAAATTACCCGAATAAAAACAGGGTCGAAGAATACAGGGAAAATCAGCCCAACTAGATGGGTGGTTTCGGATGGGCGGCTTCGGATGGGCGTTTCCGACCGGCCATTTCAAATTTCAAATTTCAGGTTTCAGATTTCAGATTTCGAATTTCAGATTTCATTCCCCCTCTCCCCCGCGCCCCCACTCCCCCCGGTTTTTACACGGGAATACACCCTAATATACGCCTGTTTTATACCCCCGTTTTATAAGGTTTTACCTCGACGAATAGCGGGTTCGGGTTAAAACCCGAAGCGTAGGGTCGAAAGGAACGATGTACCTTTTGAACTGTTAGTTAACCGTAGCTTTGCGGCTGCAAAAACGGGGAGAGAGAAATGAAGTCGTATGCTATTCGCATGTCGCCGGGGCTTGCGGCCCTGACATTCGCAGCAACCCACCTGCAGGCAGCTCCAAGGCCGGGACATCACGGAATAATTTCGTAGCGTTTCACTTTGTAGAGCAGGGCGCGCCGGCTGATGCCCAGCAGTTCTGCCGCACGGGTGCGGTTTCCGCCGGTCTTTTCCAAAGCAGAGCGAATGGCGGCAATCTCTGCCGCTTCCACGGTCTGGACTTTCTGTAGCGCCGGATTCGGGGTAAGCGTCTGCGGGCCCGATGCGGGGCGGGTGAGGTCGGCAGGCAGGTGTTCGGGCAGGATGATTTCGGCATTGGAAAGAATGCAGGCGCGCTGCACGGCATTGGAGAGTTCGCGGATGTTGCCGGGCCAGCTGTGGTTCTGCAGGCAGCGGGCACTGGCGGGGGAAAGCCGTTTACCCGGAGCCATGAAAAAGCGGGCGAGGGGCAGGATATCTTCCGGTCGCTCTGACAACCGGGGCAGGGTAAAGGTAATGACATTCAGCCGGTAATACAGGTCTTCCCGGAAGGTTCCGTTTTTGACGGCATCGTGCAGGTTGTGATTGGTGGCGGCGACCAGGCGAACGTCGACCGTGAGCTCCTTATCGCTTCCGACGGCCTTGATCGATCCCGTTTCAATGGCCCGGAGCAGGGCGGGCTGGAGCTCCAGCGGCATATCGCCGATTTCATCCAGGAAAAGCGTTCCGCCGTCGGCTTCGCGGAAATGACCGGTCCGTTTGGCGGTGGCTCCGGTGAAAGAGCCTTTTTCGTGGCCGAAGAGTTCGCTGGCAAGCAGGTTGGCGGGAATGGCGGCGCAGTTGACGGCCACCAGCGCTTTGCCGGACCGCGGGCTGTTGCGGTGAATAAAGTTGGCAATGACCTCTTTTCCCGTTCCGCTCTCGCCGAGCACGAGGATATTGGCATCGCTCTGTGCCACGCGGTAGATATCGCGGAAGAGGGATTGCATCACGGGGCTCTCGGCAATAATGCCATCCATCGCTTCCGGCGGAACATTCTCCGGGACCGAGCGGGCTGAGGGTGTACCCAGCGCATCGGATACCGCCGTGACCAGTTCATCCAGATCCACCGGTTTTTCCAGATAATCCACAGCCCCGAGTTTGAGGGCATTAACGGCCCCGCGCACATCGGCGTGGGCGGTCACCAGCAGGAACGGGAGATTGCCGTGCCGTTCCCGAACCTGTTGCAGCAGCTCCAGGCCGTCGATACCCGGCATGCGTACATCGCTCACCACCATCTGCGGGTTGGCGGCTTCAATCTCCTGCAGCGCATCGATGCCGTCCACCGCCTCCACCGTCTCAAAACCGGCGGCATTCAATGTCCGGGAATAGAGTTTCCGGTTTCCGTTGTCATCATCCACGATGAGAATCTTATTTTTCAGCACAGCCTTCTCCTGTCATGCACGGAATATTGAAAATCCTGACTTCAGTTCCCTGTCGTTCCACCGTATTCAATTCGATCCGCCAGCCATGATCCTCCACCATTCGGCGGACAATAGCCAGTCCGAGTCCGTGCCCGTCATCGCGGCCGGTCACATAGGGTTTGAAAACTTCCGGCAGCAGGTCTGCAGCAATGCCGGGGCCCGTATCGGAAACCAGCAGTTCCGCTGTCTGTTTTCCGCAACGGGCGGCGATCACTATCCGGTCGCCTTCTGTGCAGGCGTTCAGCGCATTCGAAACCAGGTTGGTCAGGATCTGCGAAAGCATGCCGGGGTCGGCCTTCACTGTGACTTCGGGCACCTCGTTGACCAGCTCAATGCCCAGCCGTTCGGCATCATACTGCATCAGTTCACCGATACGGCCCGCGACGTCCCTCAGGTTGACCGGCTCCACCTCCGGCAGCCGTTTCCGTGAAAAAGCAATAAACTCACCCAGGCGGGCGGTCGCGATATCGGCCTGTTCCATGATATCAACTGAAAGATCCCGGACCGGTTGGGGGCATTCGGGAGCACCGCTGATCTGCTGGGCCATGCCCCGTATCAAACCGAGCGGGTTTTTGGTTTCGTGGGCCAGGCCGGCGCCGGC
>QKFE01000315.1 GCA_003252225.1 Kiritimatiellales bacterium
TAAAAGACTTTTTAAAATAGAGAGTTGAACTTCATTTTCCGGCGAGTAAAGCTTTATCATCGGTCGGACTTTCGCTGTGGTGCGGAAACGGATAATCCGGCAACGAATCAACTCCCTCTCTCGTCAAGGGAGAGGGCTGGGGTGGGGGTGAAGTCCCCTCCTTTTTATCCGCATCCGGGTTTTCAGGTGGCCGGAATCCGGGCTCCCGCCTGAAATCATTGTGGGTTTAACAAAGCATAGCGATAATAACCGGCAACTCAATAAAATTCTGCTGTATTATTAACTTAACGGAATCGGATCACGGGAATCCTGATGGATTGACAACCTGCGAAGAACATTGATTAGTCCATTTGCCTCGGGTAGACGGCCCTAATGCACGAACCATATCTGGAAAACAGCGAATACATCGATTGGCAACATCCTTTGATCAGAGCCAAAGCCGCCGAACTTGCCGAAGGTTGTGCTTCGGATGAAGCGATGGCCAAGCGTTGCTTCGAGTTCGTCCGCGACTCAATACACCACAGTTGGGACTACCGGCAAAATCCCGTCACCTGCAAAGCCTCGGACGTACTGATTCACGCCACGAGTTACTGCTACGCCAAAAGTCACCAGCTGGCCGCATTGCTGCGCGCCAACCACATTCCGGCCGGGCTCTGTTATCAGCGGCTGCGACTGACACCGGGCGGCCCTTATTGCCTGCACGGGTTGAACGCCGTTTATCTCAAAAAATTCGGTTGGTATCGTATCGACGCGCGGGGGAATAAGGAAGGGGTTACGGCAGAATTCGACCCACCCACGGAAAAGCTGGCCTTTCCGATCATCGAACCCGGGGAAAGAGATTTTCCGGAGATCTGGGCGGAGCCTTTGCCCTTGGTGATAAAGGCATTGTCTCAGAACCGCACCGTAGAACAGGTTTTTGTGAATCTGCCGGATGTGGAAGTGATATGAACTAATATTTCGTAGGGCGCGTTTTACGCACGATTTTCATCTCAAAACCTAATCTCGCGAGGATGACGGCATTGAGACTTTTGTCGTTCCCGCGAAGGCGGGAATCCAGAAATTGCCGACAAACCATTTCTTCTGAAAGAAACCTGAATTGCTGGCTGCCTCAACTCCTTTCGATTTAGATGAACTCTAACAAAACACCAAATTTATAAATTTCAAGGACGTCCCCTCCATGAGGGGTTGACCGCCGGTCGCTCCGCTCCGCGGCTGTCCACCCCTCACCGGGTCCGCTCCCTGGTTCCTGTTCCTTTTTGACCTCGGGCAAGGCGAAAACCGTGGCGGCGGAGGTCGGGCTCGCCGTAGGCGCGGCAAACCGACCGGCAGTACCCGGCGAAGCCGATCCAGCTGCCGCCGCGCAGCACACGGCCCGAACCCGTCTCAGGACCGGTCGGGTCCGTCACCGGCCCGGAAGGATATTCCCCATACCAGTCGTTACACCACTCCCAGACATTGCCGTGCATCTCGTACAAACCCCAATCGTTGCAGGGCAAGGATTTCACCGCGACGGTCTGCTCGCGGT
>QKFE01000299.1 GCA_003252225.1 Kiritimatiellales bacterium
GACGCCCTCGTCGCGTTTCCATGCACAGATTACGCGACGAGGGCGTCGCGTCTACGTTGTTTTCTTAATCAAATCCCCAAAAGCACTACCATTGCGCCGGCAATTCCGGCGATAACAGAGATCGGGAAAAACCTAACCGGAATCGGGATGGTTGGCAAGTAAGCCAGCCCAAACCCGACCGCCGAAACAACCAGCGCAATCAGCGGCAATAATCCGCCGACCTGCATCCAAAGCAGCACCAGCGCAGCGAACGCAAACAGGTGTGAAATCGCCGCGACCAATTGAGCTCCTTTTGCGCCGAGCGATGCCGGGATACTTTTCACCCCGTTCGCGCGGTCAAACTCAATGTCCAGCAGCGCATAAATAATGTCGAACCCGCTGATCCAAAAGAACGCGAACACCGCCAGTAAAATCAGGCTGACCGGAAACGCCAGCGAATTGGTCACCGCCACAAACGCCCCGATCGGCGCAGCCCCCAAACATACCCCGATCCCGAAGTGGCAGAGCGGCGTAAAGCGTTTCAGCAGCGAATAAACCGCCAGCGGAATCAGCGGGAAAAGCGACAGTTTCAGCACCAGCGGCCCCAAAAGAAAACAGGCGAGAAAATATAAAACCAGCCCAACCAGCGCCACGGCCCAGCCCTGCACCATCGAAAGCGTACCCGATGCCAGTTCACGGTTTTTTGTCCGCGGATTTTTTGCATCGATTTCCCGATCAAAAATACGGTTAACCGCCATTCCGAACGTCCGCGCGCCCAGCCCCGCCAGCGCAATCCAAACTAAGGTTGAAATCGCCGGCATTCCCCCTGCTCCGATCCACGCGCCCGCAAACAATAGCGGCAGGCTGAAAACCGTGTGCTCCACTTTCGTGAACGAATGCAGTTTCTGCATCAACGTAGATGAAGTTTTCGGCTTCGTTGTCTTCGCTTTTTGCAGTTCCGCGATCACCCCCAATACCGCTTCGGCCACCGTTTCCGAAACCGGGGTGATGTGCTTTTTAATATCCGCCTTGCCGTTTCCGTCGCCGAAATCCGTCACCCCTTTAATCAGAATACAGGGAATATTTTCCGCCTCGCAAACCCGTGCAACCGCATAGCCCTCCATATCGACCAGATCGCCGTATTTTGAAAGCGCCCGTTTCCGCTCCGGTTCAAATACCGGCTCATCCACACTCACCAGCCGTTTCAGGCCGAACCCGACGCCGACATTCACCGCCGCATTCAGCTTTTCCGTGCTCACCATCGAAACCCGGTAAACGCCGCCGCGCTCCAGCCGGTTATTCAGCGCCCCGCACACCCCCGCATTAATAATGGTTTTGCAGCCCAGTTCGACCAGTTTTTCCGCCGCAACCCGCGCCGCTTCCAGCCCCATCTCTTCAGAGATTTCGACGACTACCCCGTCCGGCACACCCCGCTCCAAATACGGCCGCGCCTCCATCTCCGTCGCAAACAAAACACCGATCATTTCCGGTTCCCCCGAACTGCAACGTAGACGCGACGCCCTCGTCGCGTTTCATTCAGACTC
>QKFE01000258.1 GCA_003252225.1 Kiritimatiellales bacterium
GTCGGAGGAAACTTCCGGCAGCGACATGCGGGTTTCGAGGTCGCTCAGTTTGGTATTCAGCTGATCAAGGTAGGCGTGGTCGATCATGGCGGCACCTTTTAAGACTAATTAACCACAAGATTCACAAGAAACACAAAAAGAGGTAGTGCAAAAAATCTTCTGTTTTTCGTTTTGAGAATTTTGTGCATTTTGTGGTGTAGGATTATATGTGGACACAAAAAGGCCGAACGTGCAGTGATGCAGGTTCGGCCATCCAGCGGGATCGCGGGCTAGTACATGCCTTCGGCGAAGCGCTTTTTGAAGCGATCCACACGACCTTCTGTGTCGATCAGCTTTGCGCTGCCGGTGAAGAACGGGTGGCAGCTCGAGCAGGTGTTCACGTGCATTTCTTTGCGGGTCGATCGGGTTTTGATCGCGTTTCCGCAAGCACAGTTAATCACTGCTTCGCTGTAGTTCGGATGAATATTTGCTTTCATGGTAAAAATCCTCGTGTTCAATTGGGAGCGTGGTTTTTATACAAACCGACCCGCCGACGCAAGGCTTTGTTTGCTTTTTTTCCGGAAGGCGTTCGGCGGGCCGGATGAAAAGGCCGGTCAGGTTTGACCGGCCTTTGCCGCATAGAATATTCCGGGCGTTATTCAGCCGGAACTTTAACCGTCAGGCGGTAAAAGAGGGCGCTTTCAACGCGGTTCACGGCGTCTGTATAAACGGCGGTTCCGGTTTCGGGCGTAACGTATCCGGATACCAGCACATTGGTGACTCCCTCGAGCAGGTTGGTACCCCACAGTACGGTGTATTCGCGCCCGGCGCTGCACGGCCAGCTGAGTTTCTGCCCGGCGGGTACGGTTCCTTCTTCGGTGATGCGCAGCCGCGATGAAGCCGAATCCGCCGCCGTTCCGGCGATGTATTCCGCCCAGTTTGAATATCCGTCGCCGTCCGGATCGTCTGCGGCCGCAGCTTCAAAATCATTGGTGTAACCATATTGCGCGAGCCACCAGAGCGGCGTTTGCGTGCCGGCCGTCAGCGTGGCGGTGTAATTGGCGGTAACGGATTTCGGCCCGTCAATGAGAAGCGCCAGCGGTGAATCGGTTCCGGCGGCATCGCCCGCCCAGCCGGCGAACTCGAAATAGGACTCCGGTTCCGGGGAGATGTACAGGATGGTTCCGGCGTCGGCCCAGCCGGGTTCGATAATACTGCCGTTGGTTCCGGCGGCGGTATCGACCCAGTAGTTGGTGGCCCACTGCCAGGTGAGTACGGCGTCGTTTGTGATGGACATGCTGAGGCTGTTTCCGATTCCGGCGGCGGGTTCGCAACCCGTCATGCTCCAGCCCGTGCAGATATATCGGGTGGTTCCGTTGATGATTTCGGCGTCGATTCCCGGATTTAAGACCGAGTCCTTGTCGTGTGTGGACATTCCGGACGGGGAGGGGGAGCCGTGAGCGGAAACAACGGTTAGGGTATGTGTTGCCGCTTCGTAAAGATAGGTGAAGGCATTTGTTTTGGTTGTCACACCCTGCGC
>QKFE01000332.1 GCA_003252225.1 Kiritimatiellales bacterium
GGTGTTATAGCCCGCGCCGGCGCGGATAATCACTTTCAGCGCAGGAAGCAGGTCGATGATTTCCGCCGTTACTTTTTCCGAACGGACGAAAAGGGCATACGTATCCGGGTGCCGGGAAGCCAGTGTTGCGAGATCAGTCGAGTCGTCCTGTACGACTTCATAGCCGCCGTGGGCGTTCAGGGTCTCGCGGGCAACCGCGTCAAGCTTGGTCGGGATCAGTACCTTTTTCATTGCTTCCTCTCGTTTGGTGTTGAAAACAGAAAACCACACTAAGCAGGCGCCGCACGGGAATCAAGCTTTGACAAATTGGATTTTTCTGGGAGAGTTTCCCGCTTTCAACGGATGCCGATTATGACGAGAAGAATACATCTGCTAAACGGGTGCACCGCCCTGCTGCTTCTATCCGGCTGCATGGGCTATAAACTCGGCGGCTCGCAGCCTGCGGGCATTGAAACCGTCGCCGTGGCCCCGGTCATAAACACCACCACCGAACCGGCCATCGAAATTGAAATCACCCGCGCCGTCCGGCAGCGGATCCAGTTCGACGGCCGCCTCAAACTGGTCAACAAACCCGAAAACGCCGACGGCATGATCGAGGTTAAACTGACCAGCTACAGCCTCACCCCGATCGCCTTCCGTTCCGATCTCAGCACCACGCCCGAACAATACCGCCTGCGTATCGACGCCGTCGCCGAACTCAAAGACACCCAAACCGGCGAAGTGCTCTCCACCTCAAAAACCTACGGCGAAGCCAACTTCGAGTTTAAGGCCGATCTCACTTCGTCCAAACGCGACGCCCTGCCCGGCGCAGCCAAAGAACTCGCCAAATTTATCACCGATGATTTGATTGAACAGTGGCAGTAAACTGCCACTGAGTTTTAAGTGGTTAAGTTTTAAGTTGTTAAGTTTCCGTATCAGCACGTTCGGCAACACTTAAAACCTAACAACTTAAAACTTAACCACTCAAAACTGTTCTCCCACAAAAAAACCCGCTCAAAGGCGGGCTTTTCACTCGAACAGCTTATGGATTAAGCAAGTTTGCGCAGGTTGTTTGCAGCATTCGTTTTACGGCGAATGGCGGTGTTTTTGGTGATCACACCTGCTTTTGCCGCTTTATCGAGTACTGAGCTGTAAGTGCGCAGTGCTTCGGAACCGGCTTCGGCATCCTGTGCAGCCAATGCTTCCATCATGCTGCGGCGTGCAGTTTTAATGCGGGTACGCACCTGTACATTGCGGTCGTGGCGCACAATGTTCTGACGCATTCTCTTCTTCGCGCTTTTCAGATTCGGCATAGTAAATGACTCCGTTTAAATAAATTCGTTCCAATTTCTGGAAAAGAAGGTTGGGATAATAGCCGCGGCGGCTTTGAAGTCAACCCGCAAATCCCGGCTTTTTTCACAACTACTTCACGATTCCCCAGTGCTCGCGGAAAGGCCAGTAAACAAAAATGGCCGGCCCCTGAAAATCTTTGCGCGGAACTCCGCCGAAATAGCGGCCGTCGAGGCTCATTCCCGGGCGGGTATTATCGCCCATCATCAGATACTCATCGGCGCCGAGCTGGATAAATTTATCCTCGGAATCCAGCCGCGACCCGGCGGTCGTGGCATGTCCGCCGCTGTATTTCGGGTCGGTCGCAATGGTTTCAAACATCGGCGGGTCGGAAATAATCTGCCCATCTGCGACAAGCCGCCGGTTTTGAATCTGAATTTTTTCACCCGGTAACCCAACCATACGCTTGATGTAAAAGGTGTCTTTCCGGACGCCGGGATGGGTAATATTCCGGGTGTCGAACACCGAAATATCGCCGCGTTCCGGCGCCATGAAATTATACTTCATTTTATTGACCAGAATATGGTCGCCCGCAATGACGTTGGCCGATGCAATGACGTCGCCTTTTTTGAAATAAATATTGGGCCGCGGGTGAATCACCCCCATTTGATCACGGTAAAAATAGTCACTGATGTATTCGCGCATATACTCCGGGATTTTGTGTTTAACCCCGCCGATCACCAGCACATCTTTATCCCGACCGAAAAGCCCCTCTTCCAGCTGCCCGGATGTTTTGGCCCGGAATTCTTTATAGGAGGTTCCCGTAATCAGCCATTTCACAAACTTAATCGGCTGTTTATCGGTGATATTCCCGCCGGCCTGCTCTTCGATCCGGATCCCGTTCAGCGTCGGCTGCATCGAACCGGTCGGTATTTTAAAGGGCTGGAAAAAAAAGGCCCGGATCGCCATAGCGGCACCGATGGCCACAATCAGCACCTCCACATTTTCGCGGATTCCAGTGCGCAGCTTGTTCGGATAAACCCGGTCGGAAGCCAATTCCAGCGCGGCCACCGCGGTTTCGACATCGCCTTCACCGGTATCGCGAATCTGCTTCACCGCGGCCTCCGCCTCAATCAGCGCCGCCAAATCCGACGGATCGGCAATATCCTCCCGCATATGCCGCGCATGCCGCGCCATGTGCAGATATTCCTTCAACTGCTTGCGCAGCTTTCTCTTTTTTAAAATTGAAATCATGTTGCCCCTTCGGGAAAGGCATTAGGCACTTGGCATCAGGCACGAGGGGCTTCTTTTCCCTAATGCCTATTGCCTAATGCCTATTGCCCGCCTCACTGGTTGTTTGTTTTCAAAACGGCGATAAATGCTTCCTGCGGAATGTTCACTTTACCGATCGCCTTCAGTTTTTTCTTACCCTCTTTCTGCCGTTCGAGCAGTTTGCGTTTTCGGGTGATATCGCCGCCATAGCATTTTGCCGTTACGTCTTTGCGGTAGGCCCGGATCGTTTCGCGGGCAATGATTTTACCGTTCACCGCCGCCTGCAACGCCACCGCGAACGCCTGACGCGGAATCACGTCGAGCAGCGATTTGCACATCTGCCGACCACGGAATTCCGCCTTGGAACGGTGCACAATGCTCGAAAAAGCGTCCACCACTTCGCCGTGAATCATAATGTCCATTTTCACCAGATCGGACGCCTGATAGTCGGCATACTCGTAATCCATCGAGGCATATCCGCGCGAAATCGTCTTTAGCTTGTCATAAAAATCAATCAGCACTTCATTCAGCGGCATATAACAGGTCAGCATCAGCCGGTGCCCGTCGATCGAGTCGGTTTTAATAATTTCGCCGCGTTTTTCCATAATCAGCTGCATCATATCCCCGAGATAGTCGCTCGGGGTGATAATGGTGGCTTTGATCATCGGCTCTTCAATATGTTCAATCAGCGTCTGATCCGGCAGGTACATCGGGTTATCGACCTCTTTCACCTCGCCGTTTCGCATCACAACGCGATAACCGACATTGGGATAGGACGAAATAATGTCCAGATCAAACTCGCGCCGCAGGCGTTCCATAATGATTTCCATATGCAGCAGCCCGAGGAATCCGCAGCGGAAACCGAAACCGAGCGCAATCGACGATTCAGACTGGAAGGTAAACGACGCATCGTTCAGCCGGAGTTTATCCATGCTGGTGCCGAGTTTTTCATAGTCGCTCGTTTCCACCGGATAAATGCCCGAAAAGACCATCGGGTGAATTTCCTTAAAACCGGGCAGCGGATCCGCCGCCGGGTTTTTCGTCAGCGTCAGCGTGTCGCCGATCTGGATTTCCGAGGCGTCTTTCATATTGGCAATGACGTAGCCCACCGCCCCCTCTTCGAGCGATTTGCTCTTCGTCATTTCGGGGGTAAAAATACCGACTTCCTTAATTTCGTAATCCTGCCCCGAACTCATCACCCGGATTTTATCGCCCGCCTTCAGCGCCCCCGAAAACAGGCGCATATAAATCACCACGCCGCGAAATGCGTCATATTTCGAATCAAAAACCAGCGCGCGCGTAAACCCATCCTTCGCCGGCTTCGGCGGCGGAAACCGTTTCACCACCGCTTCGAGCACCTCTTCAATACCGATCCCTTTTTTGGCGCTCACCTGCAGCGCTTCCGTGGCGTCAATCGCCAGAATATCCTCAATCTGCTGAGAAACCTCATCGACATTTGCACTCGGCATTTCGATTTTGTTCAGCACCGGCAGAATTTCGAGGTTGTTTTCAGCAGCCAGATAGGTATTCGACACCGTCTGCGCCTCCACCCCCTGCGCCGCATCCACTACCAAAATGGCCCCTTCGCAGGCCTGTAGACTGCGGGAAACCTCGTAGGAAAAGTCCACGTGGCCGGGTGTATCGATCAAATTAAAGGTATAGGTTTTGCCATCCTTCGCCTTATATTTCATCGTCACCGGATGCGCTTTAATCGTGATGCCGCGTTCGCGTTCGAGATCCATCGAATCGAGCAGCTGCTCCTTCATTTTACGCTGCTCCACCGTCTGGGTCAGCTCCAGCATACGGTCCGCCAGCGTCGATTTGCCGTGGTCGATATGGGCAATAATTGAAAAATTCCGAATTAAACTAAGATCGTTCATATACTCGCGTTCCGCGAAAAACCTACGGTTTTCGCGACAGTTATCAGTTATTTGTTATCGGTTAAATGGGCGCACCAGAAATCATACCAACTGATAACCAATAACCAATAACCGGGGACGCAGTCCCCACAAAAAACGAGCGCAAAACCTACCCGAGCCTCCCCCGGACGTCAAGTTCCGCCCAACCGGAACTGCGGGGGGTGTGGGGGCGCGGGGGAGAGGGGGAAAACAGGGGCACAACCACCGCAAAACGCCCTGAACATCTATCCAATAGCGCTTGTCCGCAGATTGGCGGAAAGTACATTTCAAACGAAACGATTTTATCTCCGCCATTTAACAGGAGCGACTCATGATTTTTAAAACAGCCATTCAATCCGGCCTGCTCCTTTTCCTGCTCTCCCCCGTTTTCGGCGAGCCGGTCAAAATTGAGGTCAATCTGGACATTCAAAGAGAAGTGGGCGGCATAACCGAATTTGACCGCTCCGTTTTCATCAACGCCCACGCCGCGCCGGAAGAGCCGGACTGGGAGGGCGAATGGGATAAGTGCCTCTATTTTTCCAAAGAGCTGCGGGGGCATTTCGGGCGCAACACCGGGAGCATTTCCGAAATCATGAATCGGGTGGCGGAAGATAAAAACCGCCCCGGATTTGCCGACCCCGAACATATCAAAGCGCTGGGTGCCGAAGCGCGGCAGGCTTACGCCAACCACCCGCTGTGGAAAAAATATGAACCGGTTTCCGAAATCGTGCTCTGCGCACAAATACACCCTTTTTGGCCCGACGGAAAAACAGCCGGGCGCGAAAACGGCTGGACGATCAGCACGAATGAACCCTTCGGGCAGGCGACGGGTGAATTTATGGGCCGCTACATCAACGAATTTTACGGCAGCGGCGGACAGCCCAAACCGAAATATGTCGAAGTCATCAACGAACCGCTTTATGAACTCGTCCGCGAAGGACTCACCAAAGAGACCGATGTTTTTCGGTTCCATAAAAACGTCGCCGATGAAATCCGGAAATTTGACACCGACGTGCAGATCGGCGGCTACACGATGGCCTTCCCCCTGTTTGAGCTCGATGATTTCGGGCGCTGGCATAAACGCTTCAAATCATTCGTCGATATTGCCGGCGAAGAGATGGATTTTTACAGCATCCACCTTTACGACTTCCCCGGCATCAGCAAAGGCAAAGTCCAGCTGCGAAAAGGCAGCAACATTGAAGCGACGTTCGACATGATCGACCACTACAGTGAACTGAAGCTGGGGCACCGGAAACCCTACCTTATTTCCGAATACGGCTCGCAGCTCAACGACTGGTATAACCAGCCCTGGTCGCCCTATCGCGACTGGCTCTGCCTCAAATCCTTCAACGCGATGCTGCTCCAGTTTATGGAACGCCCCGACCAGATTTTAAAAGCCATCACCTTCACCCCGACCAAAGCCGAATGGGGCCGTAAA
>QKFE01000297.1 GCA_003252225.1 Kiritimatiellales bacterium
TGAATAAAAAGAAAGGCCGATTTGTTTATTCGGAAGGGGTGACTTTTAATTCAAGCCGCGGAGAGGCAACGCCTTTGCTGGAGCTGAACCAGAAATCATTTCCGCCTTTATCCATGACGATAAGCAGGGAATTGATTCCGTCGGCAAGCGCAGACGGATCAACCTCAAATTCAAGATCCATTCCCCCGCCGACGCGACCACGATAAGCCGAAATCTGCGAGCGATGACCATTCGGCTGATCCGGATCGGACAGGCGGAACAAACGGACATCGCCGCTGCCGCCATAATCTTTTCTATAATTAACCACATGAAGCCGAAGTCTTGCTTCAATAATTTCACCCTGAATTTCCTCCAGATCAAATTTGATCAGGCCTTTGTAATTGCGTTCCGGATCAACGGCGATATAGCGGTCCTGCTGCGTCAGATTCAGGGTTTTTTCGAATACCGGCAGAAATACGCGCTGCACAAATTCAGTGGCCACCGAGAGTTCATCTTCGCCGGTTTCCGCATAACGCCCGGCCCCGACTTCCACGCTTTCATCGCTGTCGAGCGGTGTAAACCGAACCCGCCCGTGCGTCACGGAAAGGCGGGTGACATCGCGCGCGATAATACTAAACGAGGTGCCCAGCACCACCGCTTCAGCATGGCGGGTGGAAACACGCATCGGCTTCCCTTCGGTCTGTTTCGCCACATCCGCATGAAGTTCGCCGTGCGACATATGGATACGCTTGGCCCCTTCGTGGTTCGACACTTCTACCAGTGAATTTCCTTCAATCTCAATCAGCGTATCTTCGCCGAGATACCGGTAAATCAGGCGCGCCCCCGGCGGAACAACAATCCGGTCGCCGGTACGGATAACGGAACTGCCCGAAAGTTTTTCCACCCGCCCGCTGTTAACCACGGAAACCGCGTCGCCTTCCAGTACAAAGAGATCCGCCACTTCCGCAACGGCCTGCGTCAATTGCACCTCATCATTTTTATCGGCAAACGGCGAAAACGAAAGGGTGCGGGAAAGAACCAGCGTGCCCAGCGAAACCAGTATGGCGGCGCTGGCCGCGATGGCCTGGATTTTATGCCGCCGTTTCCGCCGCGGCGCAAAATGGATAATACGGTCGTCCGCATAGTGGTGCACATTGTGAATCAGCCACTCATCGCGGGCTGCATCGGAAAAAATGGCTTTCGCGCCGTCGTCCGCCAATACGGCAGCTTCGAGCTTTTTCAGATCCTCCTGATCCAGATCGTGCAGAAAATATTCCGCCGACAGATCCCGGATTTTCTCTTGAGTTAATTCCTTCATCAAATCTCCTGCTGATCGAGTTGAAATTCCACGCATTTGCGCAATTCAACTTTCAGCCGTTTTAGGACGGCATAAATACCCTGAACCGACCGGCCGACATTTTCCGCAATCTGGGAACAGTCCATTTCGTCAATATACCGCAGGTTCATAATCGCCTTCTGTTTTCCCGGCAGGCGGTCGACGCACCGTTTCAGCGCCAGCCGCCGGTTCGACACCTCTTCGGAGCCGAACGACTCAAACATGGGGATGCACTCTTCAATCACTTCAAAACTGATATTGCTCTGTTCCCGGCCCTTCATCCGGTACCAGCGCTGAATCTGGTTTCGGGCAATTCCCATGAACCACGGCATTTCCTCGCGTTCGCAATCGAATGTCGCCGCCTTTTTGGCCACGACAATGGCGATTTCCTGCAGGATATCCTCCGTGGCGTGGTAATCCCGCGTCGCCGAAAAAATATAGCCGCGCAGCTTCCCCTGATTCGCATAAAACACGCGCAGAAGCGCTTCAAGTTGTATCGTTTCACTCATGAGTTTGAACGGGCCAGTTTACGTGCAGCCCTTCTATTTCTCAATCCGCTATTCCGACATAAATTAGGCACCGAAAATGACAATATTATCCAGCTCCCTCCGCCCGAAATAAACCGTTTAAATGCAAAAAACGGCACATAGGCGGGGAAGAAACCTATGTGCCGTTCGGACATCAATCCGATGTCTCTGTTGGAAACTATTCGCCGTCGCCGGGTTTTTTGCGGCGGTTTTCAAAATCTTTGCGCATAGCGGCTTTCTCTTCTTCGCTGAGTTTGCCGTCGCCGTCCGTGTCATATTTTTCCATCATTTTCTTCCGGTCGCCCTGACGGTTCGCGCCTATTTCCTCCCGCATTGCAGCACGTTCGGCTTCGCTCAGTTCGCCGTCGCCGTCCGTGTCAAACCGTTTAAGGATTTCCTCCCGGCTCGGCCGTTCACCGCCGGAACCTTCGCCTCGGCGTTTTTCCATCTCTTCGCGCATCGCAGCCCGTTCGGCTTCGTTCAATTCGCCGTCACCGTCCGTATCGAACATTTTCAGCATGGTTTCGTGATCCGGACGAGGGCCGGGTTTGCCGTCCGGGCCTTTTCCTCCCGGCTTTCCTTCCGGTTTTCCTTCCGGTTTTCCGCCCTGCGCCTGACGATCCTTTTTGAGCTGCTCTTTTTCGCTTTCCGAAAGCTTGCCGTCGCCATCCTTGTCATACTTCTTCAGCATCTCGGCGTGTTTTTTACCTTTTTTATCACCCTTACCGGCTCCGTCGCCGTTGCCCTCGCCTGCTTCCGCAATCGCAAAAGCACCGATTAGAGCCATAATTAAACCGGTTGTTTTCCAAGCATCAGTTTTCATTTTGTACCTCCGTTAGGTTGTTTGGATTCCTGTTGCTGGAAGTAAAACGGGGCAGATAAAAAAAAATTGCGCTGATTTACAGAATTCTGAAAACGCGCAATTTTCCGGCTTCTCCGGCAAAGTGGCCGACGGAAAAACTACCCCATATGCGGATGCGGCATCCGGCGGACACGCAGCGGCAACGACGCCATGGCGATATCATCGACGGCCAGATTGATCTGATAATCGGCGAATTCATCAAACTTCACATGCTGGAAATTCAGAATCAGATTAACCGCAACCGAATCGATGTCCTCGCCCATCCGGGGATTCACATCCCCCTCCATCGGCTGAAAAACCGGGACGCCGTCAGGGTTGACCAGTTGGAGGTTTATTTTATGGCTCCCCTCCTCCATTTTATCGAAACGCATACGCAGCGCGATCGCGCAGGCCGGATGAACAACCGGCATTTTAGCGGCATAAATCTGGTCGAACGTGCCCAGCAGGTTCAATTTTCCGTGGTTATCGGTCGCGGCATCACAAAGGGAAAAAACTTCAATTTTCATAAACAATCTCCAGCATCAAAACGGCTAATGAACCAGCTGAAACACTTTTTCACAATTCGCCTGTTCCCGTCCATTGAAAACAACCACAACAACGGAGAGAAATGGAACGGTTCACGATCGTGAACCGTTCCGTGACATCAAAATAAAGGGAACGTGAGTTATAGTGATAGAGACCTCTCAAATTAATCCGTTATTATTTCTTCCAGAAGCTGGGCAGGAAAAGAATCAGTACGGTGTAAAGTTCCAGACGGCCGAGCAGCATAAAGAAGGTGAGAAAGGCCTGCCCCGCCGGGGGAATGCCGGCATAATTCTGCGTTGCGCCGACGGCGTTCAAACCCGGCCCGATATTGCCGAGCGTTGCGATCACGGAAGTGGAGGCGGTGATGATGTCCTGTGTAAAGAACGTCATGATGAATGAACCGACGGCGAAAATAAGCATAAAGATGGCGAAGAAGGCGGCGATGTGGGAGATAATTTCCTGCTCCACCGGTTTTCCGCCGAGCTTCATTTGAATTACGGCGGAAGGGCGCATAAACAGTTTCAGCTCGCGCACCATTTTTTTGAACATGATAAATACGCGGACAATTTTCATGCCGCCGCCGGTCGATCCGGCGCAGCCGCCGATAAACATCATCACAACGAGCAGCAGGCGCGACGCATCGGGCCATCGGTCAAAATCGGCGGTGCAGAAACCGGTTGTTGTGATGATGGAGGTGGCGGTGAAGGCGGAATCGCGGAAACAGCGCGTGAACGGCCCCCACCCTGCGTGCCAGATATTTAAGGTGATGAAAAGCGTAGCCCCTGCAAGAAAGATGGAATAGAAGCGGAATTCGGGATCCTGAAAATAGCGTTGGGGTTTTCCGGTCAGCGCATAGTAGTGGAGTGAAAAGTTTACCCCCGCCAAAAACATAAACACCGTGATAATGGCGTCAATTACAGCACTGTCATAGGCGCCGACGCTGGCGGAACGGGTTGAAAAGCCTCCGGTGGCCATCGTTCCGAAGGTGTGACAAAAGGAGTCGAACCAATCCATTCCGCCGGCAGATTTCAGCAGTACCGCTTCGATAAGAGTCAGCAGCGCATAAACGCCCCAAAGCAGTTTGGCGGTTGTGGCGATACGCGGGGTCAGCCGGTCTTTTGAAGGCCCCGGCATTTCGGCGCGATAAATCTGCATTCCGCCCACGCCGAGAAACGGCAGGATGGCGACGCACAGAACCAGTACCCCCATGCCGCCAAACCAGTGCGTCAGCGCGCGCCAGAAATGGATCCCTTTCGGGATGGCTTCGAGGTCGCTCAAAACAGAGGCGCCGGTGGTGGTAAAGCCGGACATGGTTTCAAACATCGCCGAAACAGGGTGCGGAATAACGCCCGAAAGAATATAGGGCAGCGAACCGAAAAGCGTCGCCGACAGCCAGCCGAAGGTGACAATACCGAATCCGTCGCGCCGCGAAAGGTTGATGTCGCCACGGGTAAACCACCCCACGGCGCCGGCAACGAGAATAGCGATCAGTCCGGACTCAATCAGACAGAGCTGAACCGCAGCCTCATCGCCGTAAAAATGCGAAATACCCGCACACAGCAGGATCGCGACCCCGATCACGAGCGTCATATAAGACACCAAATGAAATACGGCGCGTTTATTCATTCAACCCCTGTCTGCTGCGATTTCGTCGTGCCACCCATCAACATACTTGTTTTTAGCGTCGTTGCTCCACTGAACGCGATCTATTTTTTCCAGAACTCGGGCAGGCAAAGCGTTAATACCGTATAAAATTCCAACCGGCCCAACAGCATACAGAGAATGAGAATTCCCTGTCCCAACGGGGCGATTTCAGCGAAATTCCGGGTGGGTCCGACGGCCGCCAACCCGGGCCCCACCCCGCCGAGTGTAGTCGCCACGGCACTGGCAGCTGAATCAATGTCGGGGCAATAGAGACACATCAGCAGTGTCGCAACGACAAATGTCATGACATACATGATGAAAAAGGCGTTGATGTGCGCAATGGTCTCCTGTTCGACGACCTGCCCTTTATATTTAAGCTGAATAACCGCCAGTGGCCGGAAAAAGAGCTGTATTTCGCGAATGGCCTTCCGGATCAGAATATTAATCCGCATCATTTTAATGGCGCCGCTGGTTGAACCGGCGCATGAACCGATAAACATGAGCACAATCAGCAGATAACGGGAAAAGTCGGGCCAGCGATCGTAATCCGCCGTGCAGAATCCGGTTGTGGTGAGAACCGATGTGGAGGTGAACAGCGCATCCCGGAAACAATGCCCGAAACTGCCGTAATTCGCGCACCAGATGTTGAAGGTGATCAGTAGTGCAGCGGCGGCCATAGCAATGAAGTATCCCCGGCATTCGGGATCCCGGAAATAGCGCCCCGGCTTACCGGTCAGCGCATAATAATGCAGGGTGAAATTGATGCCTGACAAAAACATGAAAATAATAATGATGGTTTCGACACAGATGCTGTCATAGGCACCGATACTGGCTGACCGCGTGGAAAAGCCCCCGGTGGCAACGGTAGCAAAGGAGTGGCAGACGGCGTCAAACCAATCCATTTTGCCGACCACCTTCAGAAGCAGTGTTTCCGAGAGCGTAAGCAGAAGGTATACGCCCCACAACAGTTTGGCGGTGGTTGTGATACGTGGCGTCAG
>QKFE01000241.1 GCA_003252225.1 Kiritimatiellales bacterium
GCTCCGGGTTTGAGACTCCGGGTGACAAAGTAGGGAGAGGGGGCGCGGGGGAGAACCAAAATTCCGTCAACCGGGCCGAAAACAGCCGCTTTTCCAAACCGTATTCTTTACGGCGGAAAGCCGATCTGTAAAATTCCCCCTCCGACTCACAAATAATAACAGGAGAGAGAACATGGCAAAAGCAGCAGCACGGCATATTTTGGTACAGACCGAAGCGGAATGCCGGGATCTGAAAGAGCAGATTGCAAACGGTACGGATTTCGCCCAGCTGGCAAAAGTACATTCCAAATGCCCGTCCGGGCGCGACGGCGGAAATCTCGGCACATTCAGTCCGGGGCAGATGGTTCGCGAATTTGACGAAGTCGTTTTCAGCGCGCCCGTCGGCGAAGTACAGGGGCCGGTCAAAACCCAGTTCGGGTTCCATCTGGTCGAGGTCACGCATCGCGTTGATTAGCCCGTAACAAGTATGCGTAAAACGCGGCGTTTTCGCCGCGTTTGCGTTTTTAGTCCCTTGCCATTCAAATCCTATCATGTTTGTAACGGATTTTTTTACAGAAGTTCGCAAAGTACGCAAAGAATGGTGCTTAGCGATCTTTGCGAACTTCTGTTAAATTTGGTTCCGGCTCTGCCGGGTTATAGGGTATTCGGAGGTTCGGCATTGATTTGCCGGGGCCGGTGGGCATAATCCCCGGATTCATTTTTATTTAAGGAGAAAACGCCATGTCAAAAATCACCGACCTTTCGCTCAGTAATCTCGATGCCCTTTTCCCGGAAAGCTTTACGCCCGATCAGGTGGCGAAGGCGAAAACCCTCTTTTTGAAAGAGGTGTCGGAGGCGATGCACGAATTTTACGGCGGTAAAATGCAGACGGTGCCGAAGGCGGGCTATTACGGCTTTAACTGGTTCAACGTCTGGTATTCGCCCGGTGTTTCAAAAGTTTCGACCGAAATCCGCGATAATCCCGCCCGCTCGTTCGACCTCTCAAACCGGGGGAATCTGATTGCGGTGGTTTCCGACTCTACCCGTGTTTTGGGCGACGGCGATTGCGGCCCTGCCGGCGGACTGGGCGTGATGGAGGGGAAGGCTTATCTGATGAAATATCTCGGCGGCGTCGACGCCATCGCCCTCTGCATCGACTCGAAAAATGAAGCGGGAAAACACGACCCGAAAAAGATCATCGACTTTGTGAAAATGCTCCAGCCCAGCGTCGGCGGGGTCAATCTGGAGGATATTTCCCAGCCCAACTGTTTTGAAGTGCTCGATACGCTGCGCGACGAATGCGATATCCCGGTTTGGCACGACGACGCGCAGGGTACCGGTTGTGTCACCCTCGCCGGGCTGATTAATGCCGTAAAAGTCGCCGGAAAAAAACTGGGCGATGTTAAAATCGCGATGCTCGGCGCCGGGGCTTCAAACACCACCATCGCCAGCCTCATTTTGCAGGCGGGCGGCGATCCGAAAAAGATGGTCATCTGCGATTCCAAAGGCGGGCTGCACACCGACCGCGC
>QKFE01000062.1 GCA_003252225.1 Kiritimatiellales bacterium
AGGCGTTTTGTCCAAACTCACTTTCCATTCAAGATCAAGAAATCCCTGAGCTTCTGCAATTTTTCCGCTCGTACCGGAAACGGGGGAAATCATATTCCCAAATTTACTTTTCACAGAAGGCCAGATTTTTTCCGCTTCAGTTGGCAGGAAAAAGGAGTTCGATTTTTGATCCATCAGCCAATGACCAAGCATAGAATCTGAAATGTGGTTGCTGAGATCGTAGTTTTCAGTCTCAACGGCAACGCGTAAGCATCGGATGGCCTCAGAAAGGGAAAGTTGGATTGCTTTATTCACAAGGAGATTCCGCCATTTTAGTTGTTTTTAAACTGGGCTGGGTTTTATCATCTCCTCCGGTCATGCTCAATAAGCAAACGGCAGGACATCACGCCGCACGATTAACTTGAGCCGAATCGGTGCACAGGCTATAAATTCCGCTCATTTTTCCCAATCGGAGTTAATTTATGAAAGTACCGGTCAGCTGGCTGAAGGAATATGTTGATTTTGAGGACACCATCGAGGGGTTGGCGGATAAGCTGACTTTTGCGGGGCTGGAAGTGGAGGCGATCGAGACGATCGGTTCCGATTTTGCCGGTGTTGTGGTCGGTCACGTGATCAATGTCGAACCGCATCCGGGTGCCGATAAACTGCGCCTGTGTACGGTTGAATACGGGGCGGAGGAGACGATGCGGGTGGTTTGCGGTGCTCCGAATGTCGAGGTTGGCGGCAAATATCCCTTTGCTCCGGTGGGCACGACTCTGCCGGGCGGGTTCACGCTGAAAAAGGCGAAGATTCGCGGCGAAGTTTCGATGGGTATGCTTTGCGCGAAAGATGAGCTCGGACTGGGCGAAGACCATTCCGGGCTGCTGGTGCTGGATGCCGGTTTGGAGCCGGGTACGCCGTTTGTAAAAGTCTGGGGCGAGCCGGAAACGGTGATTGAACTCGAAATTACGCCCAACCGCCCGGACTGCCTTTCGATGATCGGTGTTGCCCGCGAAATGGCGGTGCTTTACGGCTCCGAACTGAAAATGCCCTCCGTTGAAATGGCCGAAACGGAAAATGATGTGGCCGACGAAATTTCCGTCTCCGTGGAAGACGCCGAAAAGTGCCCGCGTTATACGGCCCGCGTTTTAAAGGGCGCTCAAATTGCCCCCTCTCCGGAGTGGATGCAGAAGCGGCTCGAAGCGGCGGGGATTCGCCCGATTTCAAACGTCGTCGATATTACCAATTATGTGATGCTCGAAACGGGGCATCCGTTGCACGCTTTCGATAAAACGCTCGTGGCGGGAAATCAGATTATTGTGCGGGCCGCAAAAGCCGGTGAAAAAATGAACACGCTCGATGGTGTTGAGCGCACCTTAACGGCCGATATGCTGGTGATTGGCGATGCCGAAAAACCGTCGGCGATTGCCGGGGTGATGGGCGGCGCGGATTCCGAAATTAAGGACGAAACATCGACCATTCTGCTCGAAGCCGCCGCGTTTGAAACATCGACCATTCGCCACACGGCAAAAACGCTGGGGCTTTCGACCGATTCTTCCTACCGTTTTCAGCGCGGCGTAAACAGCGATTCCGTTGAATGGGCGAGCCGCCGTGCCGCCGCTTTAATGGGCGAACTGGCGGGTGCAAAACTGTGCAAGGGGATCGTTGATGTTTATCCGGCTCCGAAGGCGCGGGTTAAAATACCGTTCAGTTTTAACCGCATTGAAAAGATGATCGGCGCTGAGATTTCCGCCGATAAAATGCGGGCTGTTCTCACCGCGCTGGAAATCGGGCTTGAAGCGGATAACGGTGAAACCGCCATTGCGCTGATTCCGTCTTTCCGCCTCGACCTCGAACGCGAAGTCGATTTGGTGGAAGAGATCGCCCGGATTCACGGCGTTGATAATGTTCCGGCCAAAACACCGCTGGCAAAGGTGATTCCGGGCACCGATGATTCGCGGGTTCGCGCGATATCCGGCCTTAGGAATGTGCTGCAGGGGCTGGGCGTCAGCGAAATCATGAATTACACGCTGACCAATAATCCGCTGCTCGATCTGTTCAATAAAGAAAACAAGGCTGAACGCGAAGAGCTGCCGCATCCGATTTCAATGGATCAGTCGGTGATGCGTACGTCGCTCATTCCGCAGCTGGTCGAAAGCCTTGGCCGCAATCATTCGCGCCAGATTAATGAAGCCTGTTTTTATGAACTGGGCCGTATTTTCAAACGCGTAGACGGCGTGCCGGTTCAGTCCGAAACGGTGTCGCTTGGCATGATGGGGCCGGTCGGCCGCAGTCTGCTTGATAAGCGTGCACCGGTTAAAGACGAAGAGATGTTTGTCTGGATAAAGGGGCTGGTTGAAAAACTTTTTGCCGCACAGAAACTGGTGCCGGAATTTAAAATTGAAGACCGCCCGGAATATGAATCCGGCAAAGCGGTTTCTGTTTTTGCCGATGGCGAAGCTGTCGGCCATATCGGACTGGTCAATAAAACCGCACGCGCCGAATGGCGGCTGAACGGGCCGGTTGCTGCCGGGGAAATCAGCCTCGAAGCGCTGCTGAAAAACAGCTTTGAAATTTCAAAAACGACCGAACTGGCGCAGTTCCCGTCGATGAGCCGTGACATTGCCCTGATTCTCGATGAATCGGTGAAACATGAAGAGGTGGTGAAGCTGATTGAAAAGGCTGATCCGGCGGATCTTGAGTTATTCGGCCTGTTTGATGTGTATCAGGGCAAGGGCATCGAAAAAGGGAAGAAGAGCCTCGCTTATACTTTTGTCTACCGTTCGGCAACGCAGACGCTGACCGATAAAAAGGTGAACAAAGCGCACCAGAAACTGAGCGAGTTTCTCTGTTCTCAGCTCAATGCCAGTTTGCGCGACGGCGCTTTATAATTCGGCAGACCGGGCGGGGGAGTCGAACCTTTACAAAAACGGGACGTCGGTGTATTTATATCCATTGGAAACCGGGACGGGATTCCGGTTCCGATGGAGGCCGATGGCTACATTACACATAGTTCTTGAATTGATGCTGCTGGCCAGCGCGGTTGATGTGAGTCCAGACCGTATTGAGGCGCTTCGGGCTAAAGGGGTTGAGGTTCAGCCTGCTGCAATTGTACCGATTGAAGAGCGCGGGGATTCGATGCTTTTTGACGGCGCGGCTTTGGCGGGCACACCTTTTACGGAAGCGGTTGTGCTGCCGTTTGAGAAGTTCTGAGCGAATTGGCTGATGTAGTGGCGTTTCTTGGAAACGCTGAGCGGCTCTGAGAGCCGCCGCTACACTTCAATGCGGAATCAATCGCCTAAATTTCAAGGCCCGGAATTTCGACCCCTTCAACGGGGCAGTCTTCGATGGAGTCGAGGAAGAGGCGGCCGTACCACTGGTTTTTGACGCGGCTGTCGAGAATGGTGACGGTGCCGTAATCCCTTCCGCTGCGGATTAGGCGGCCGACGCCCTGCCGGAATTTAAGGACGGCTTCGGGCAGGGAATATTCTTTGAACGGATTTCCGCCGCGTTTTTCGATCGCTTCAAATCGCGCTTCAATTAAAGGGTGGTCGGGAACGGCAAAAGGGAGGCGGGTGATGATGACGTTGCTCAGTGCTTCGCCCTGCACATCGACGCCCATCCAGAAACGGTCGAGCCCGAACAGAACCCCGGCGTCGTGATTGCGGAATTTTTCGAGCATGGTTTTCGGCGGCATTCCGGAGCCCTGCACGAGGAATTCATAGCCTTCGAGTTCAAAATCAAACCGGAGTTTATCGGCGACTGTCCGCATAAAACGGGCGTTGGTGAAAAGGACGAATGCGCGGCCGCGCGAATCGTTTACAAAATGTTTAATGGCCTGTGTTGCGGCCTCTTCAAATTGGGGCGCGGAGGGCGGCGGCATATTCACCGGAATTTGAATCTGCATCTGCCGGGAATAATCGAACGGCGAACCGACCTGCAATTCGTGGCAGTTTTCCGCACCGATCCGTTGGCGGAAATATTCGAGGTTTTTCCCGACCGCCAGCGTTGCGCTGGTCATCACAACGCACGGGATTTCATCAAACAGCATTTCGCGCAGAATCGGGCCGACATCGACCGGCGCGGAATACAGCACGGGAAGCCGACGGCGGCCCTGCACTTCGGCCCAGTAAACGTGCCCTTCGAGCGATTGCTTCAAAAAGGTTTCGATGGTGTCGCGCAGTTCCAGCCCTTTGTTGCGGAGCGATTTGATTTCCGCCTGCAGGCCTTCATTTTCGGTCGTCTGTGTCACTGTTTTCAGATGGTGACAGAGGTTGGTCAGTTTTAAGGGGAGGTCGGTTTCAATGGGCGGCGGGTCAAAAATACGCTGCTGTACCTTCTGCGGCCCGAGCTTGAAATGGCTTTTCACGGTTTCAAAAAAACGGTCGGCTTCGTCGCGGATCTGGTCGGCCATAAACGTGCCTTTGCCGTCTTTTAAAACGGAAAGAATCCCGCGCTTTTTTTCGGAGTGAATACGCCGGAGCCAGTATTCGATCTGGTAAAGCGAAAGGCGGATACCGAGGTGCGAAGAGGCGACCTGCTCCATTTGGTGCGCTTCGTCGAATACGACGTATCCGTAGGGCGGAAGCATTGCGGCGCCTTCCGCGCGCAGCGCCAGTTCGGAAAAAAACAGGGCGTGGTTTACGACCAGCACCTGTGCATCGAGCATTTCCTGCCGGGCGTTGATATAAAAACACTCTTTGTGAAACGGGCAGCGTTTCCCGGTGCAGTTGCCGTGCTCCGCGCAGATGGCGCCCCATACTTCGTGGTCGGGCTGTTCGTCGAGTTCCTGATAGCTTCCATCGCCCAGCCGCTTATTCTGGGCGAGCACATAAATTTTATCGAGCTGTTCTTCCCGCGTTGCATCAAACAGGTCGCCGGAGGCGCGGCGGGCGCGTTGCAGCCTCAGGAGGCAGAGATAGTTCGAGCGGCCCTTCACCATTACCGCCTTAAAATCGACGCCGAGCGCATCGCGCACAAACGGAATATCTTTGTGCATCAGCTGTTCCTGCAACGTGATGGTGTAGGTGGCGATAACGCAGCGGGTTTTGTTTTCAAGCGAGGTCAGAATCTGCGGAACCAGATAGGCGAAGCTTTTCCCGACGCCGGTTCCGGCTTCGACGGCGAGGTGGTGTTTGAAACTGCCGGCATCGGCCACGGCGCGCGCCATTTTCTGCTGCTGCGGGCGGAGTTCAAATCCGATTTCCCGGTGTGTGCAATACTGTTCAAACAGGCCGCCCGGCTCAAAAAAACGGTCAGTTGTTTTGGCCGCCTGCGGCGTCGGAACTGGATCGAGGGAAATCATATTGACGCATCGTATCGGATCGTCCGGTCTGAACAAATGTTCATTCACAGGAATTTCGCGGACATTATTTTTGCCTGCTTCCCGTACAATTTCCGGGCGCGGATTCCGTTTTTTAAAAATTGGAGTTGAAGCGATTGTGTGCCGGAACTATATGTCCGCTTTTCAAATTTTCCCGGGAAAGCGGTTTGGGCGTTGAAAATGGCTGATGGCTGGTTGAAATCGGAAGAGAAAAAGTACAGGGCGGTGCCGGTGCTGTGCGCCGTCGTTTTGATGGTCGGTACGGCTTCAGCAGCCTTTGTGAGGCATAGAAACGCGGATGCAAAAGTGCGTACGGTGCAGCTGGCATCGGGCGGAACGGTGGAAATCCGACCGCTGATTATTGTCCCGCCGATTCAGCAGGAGCCGGGACTACAGAGTGTCCCTTCGCGCAATCCGTGGTTTTTCCCGGATGATGATGCAGAAGAAGTCGGCCGGTTTCTCAAGCAGGCAAAGCTGCCCGAACCGCTGATCCGCGCGCTGTTCGAGAAGAGCGAGGAGATTTCCGAGGGAAAGGGGATTGTTCTTTCGCCTTCCGAAGAGGAGGTGCTCCGGATTCCCGCCCGCAGCCGGGAGCTGATTTACGGCCGCCTCGCCCGCAACCGCATCAACCACGAACAGGATTGCGCCCGGCGTTTCTCTGCTGTATCGGTTCGCGCGTGGCTGAAACACGCGGGGGCTTCCGAGCCGACGCTGAAGCTGGCGGATAAGCTGGAATACCGCAACCGGCCGCTGATTTTCTTTTCGGATATTTCGCTGCTGCTCAACCGGATCGAAGAGCCTGCGGAACGGTTTGCTGTATATAAAGCGCTCAATCAGGTAAAAACCCGGCAGTTGACCATCCGGGTTCCGGAAAATGCGGATATTGACGGGCTGGTTGAATACTGGGGCCGCGGAAACCGCGAAAACAAAGTCCGCCCGCTGCTCGAAGGAATTCAGCAGGCAAAAACCGATCTCGAAGTTATCCACCTGCTTCCGCCTCTGGCTCGGCAGTATCTTTACAACTTCCCGGCTTCATTTCCGGAGCGCGGATTGCCGTACGACTGCCATTGGACCGCCTTCAATTTTTTCAACTGGCCGCCCGATCCCGACATCGGCCCCGATACTGACTATCAGGAACTGATCCGCACCGAGTATGTTGTGATCCCGCAGAACCAGCTTCAGTTCGGCGATCTCGTTCTTTATCTGATGCACGACTCAGATAAAGCCAAGCTCATCCATTCCGCGGTATACATCTGCGACGGCATCGTGTTTACCAAAAACGGCAATATCTGGTCATCTCCCTGGATTTTTATGACGGAACGCGAAATGGACGCCTATTACGATTTCGATGTTCCGCTCGATAAAATGTTCATCCGCCGCAAAGCCGATCTTTAAAATCAGCGCAGCCGTTCGGAGACTAGCCGACGGGCCAGCGCGTGGATTGCTCCGGGAATGGTGGATTCCGATGCGACGATGTCCGCTGTCAAATGATGCTGTTCCAGGGCCTGTGCAGTCGGTTTCCCGATTACGACGGTTGTTTTGTCTGCCAGTGAATCAGCGCCCCATTGGGCGATGAAAGATTCAACGCCGGAAGCACTCGCAAAAAATACGGCATCAAAATCGGGCAGTTCTTCGTGAAGAATGGCTTCGTTGTCATAAATAATGATGTCATCCACTTTTGCCCCGGTTTGTCGGACTGCTTCCGCCAAATCGGGGCCGGCTTTATCGGAGCGCACACGAAGCACTTTTTCCCCGGGTTTTAGGATTTGGTTCGCCAGCTCTATTAGAGCCTCGGCGCTGAAATTTGAGTCGGGTTGCGCATCCGCGCGCAGGCCGTATTCGGCAAATTCCGCCGCCGTTCCGCGGCCGCAAACCATGATTTTCGGGAGGGTGCGATAATCGAGTTTCTGCGTCTGTACAATTTCCATAAACGAACGAACGGAAGAGGGGGAGGTGACGGCGAGCCAGTCGTACTGCTCCAAATTCAGTTTAGCGTTGAGTCGACTTTTCAGCCGAATCAACGGGTGCTGAATCGGATGGCCGCCGAGATTGCGCACCATATCGGCCGCTTTTTGCTGAATCGCTTCGGAGCAGGTGAGCAGGATTTTTTTACCTTGCAGTGCGCCGAGGTCAGTGCGGTAGCCATAAGCGGTGATTTCTCCGACCAGAATCAATCCCGGCTGTTTGATGCAGTGGGTCTGCGACTGATCCGGCAGCTTTTCGAGGGTGGTTCGTATTATTTTTTCGTCTTCGCCGCCCGCATTAAAAATGAGTGCCGCCGGCGTTTCGGGCGAGTAGCCGTCTTCCAGCAGCTGTTGAGAAATCGGCTCAATGGCTTTGATCGACATGTAATAAATGACCGGCAGGCTGTTTTTCATTTCGCTGTCGCATCGGGCCAGTCCGCCGCCGCTTAAACGCGGGGTGAGGGCGACGAACCCCCGTGAAATATCACGGCGGGTCAAAAGCATTCCGGTGCCGGTGGTGGCGGCCTGCAACGCGCTGATACCGGGAATGACGCGGAAAGGAATACCGAGCTTTTCGAGTGCTTCCGTCTCTTCCGCCAGCCGACCGAATATACCCGGGTCGCCGCCTTTGAGCCGCACCACTTTTTTGCTTTGCCGAGCGCATTCACAAATCAGCATCGTCGTTTCGTGCTGCTCTTTACTGTGCGCCCCGCAGCGTTTGCCGACATCGATCGATTGGGCATTCGGCGGCAGTTCGTCCAAAAGGGATTTGTCGATGAGCGAATCGTACAGGCAGATGTCGCAGTGTTTGAGCGCATTTAAAGTTGCGACGGTGCAAAGCTCTTTGTTGCTGACCCCCGCGCCGGCAAAAACGACCTGCTGCATAAACAGGCTGCGCAGCGCCGTCATCTTTTCGTCGCCTTCGCGGAACGTAATCGCGAGATAACCCTGGGCCTCCGGGACTTCGAGTTCATCGAGCGGAATCCATTCGGAAATCCGGTCGGAAATATTTAAACGGAAAAGGGCGGCGGCGGCCATAATCACGAGGTCGAAATCGCCGCTGTCCACCTGCGCAATCCGCTCTTCAATATTGCCGCGAATATTTTTCTGAATGCCGTTGGGGAAGCGTTTGGTGCAATAGGCCGCGCGCCGTTCTGAACTGACGCCGATGACCGGGGTTTCGGGTAAATCTGAAATTGCGCGGCCTTCCGCCAATACAAGCACATCGCGCGGCTCTTCGCGCCACGGCAGCCAAAACCAGTCGATCGTTGACGGCATCGGATCGGGCAGGTCTTTGGCGCTGTGAACGGCGAGGTCGATCTCGCCGTTAAGCAGGGCTTCATCGAGTTCGCGGGTGAAAAAATCGGCCGGGCTTTCTCTTAAATCCGTTGTTCGGTCGGTGTCACCGACGGAGGTGATCGGAACCATTTCAAACCGGACGCCTTCGAGCATCGATTCAATACGGTCGAGCGCGGCGCGCGTCTGCGTCAGCGCCAATTGGCTGGGGCGGGTTCCGGCTTTGAAAATAAAGGATTTCATAGGGAAAGACTGTAGCGGTTCGACCTTTAAATGCAACGCACAGCCGCCGCTATTTCGCCTTTTATGAATCGGATTGACTTGCCGAAAATCAGGTCTATTTTGGGTGAAAATACGGGATGTCGATACGCAATTGTGCAACCCCGTTTTTTCCGCCAAGGCGGGAAAGGAGAAATATGAAGACGTGTTCCGGTTGGGCTGCTGGTAAGAGGGGTGTGCTGCTGGTTCTGACGGCGGCGTTGCATGTTTCGGTGTTCGGCGGAGTCGGCGAACCGTTCCCCATTGCGGGGCAATCTCAGCTGGAAGGCGGAGGCGCCTGTCCGGCATTCGACGGAACTAATGTGCTCATCGGGATTGAAAGCGGCGAAACCAATAAAATTGTTTTGCAGTTTATTCATCCAGAGAACGGACTGGTCGGAAGCCGGATCGATTTGGGGATTTACGGAAATTCGCCGCAAATCGGGTACGGGGCCGGAAACTATCTGCTGACGTGGAACACTGCGGTTTCGACCAATGTGCAGCTTTTCGGACAGCGGCTGAGCCCGCAGGGTTCCGCCCTGGGAACGCCCTTCCAGATCAGTTTTTCACCGGGAAACGCCTTTCCGAACGATCTTGCCCGCCTGCCGTTCGGTGCCGGAAAATTTCTGGCGGTGTGGGCGGATGACCGAAATACGGTTTTTGATCCGCAATACCCCGATGAAACCGATACCGATCTTTATGCCCGTTTCGTCAATCCCGACGGAACGCTGGGGCCGCAGGAAATCACGGTTGCCCAGTACGACGGAGAGGATGATAATTATGCGGTGGCCTGCAACGGAACCAACTTTCTCGTCGTGTTTTCGGCGGAACGGCGCGCTGGATTTTATGACGGGGAGGATGTTTACGGCCAGTTTGTAGCTCCGGGCGTCGGGCGTGTCGGGAATAATTTTGTGATCGACCAAAATGACCTGCCCAGCTCCAACCCGACCGCCGTCTGCTGGGACGGAGAAAAATATACGGTGCTGTTCCCTGATGCCCATTCCGTCGGCCCCGAAGATGAGCAGTGGGATATTCTGGCCCGTTTTGTTTCGCCGTCCGGAATCGTTTCAACCAACCGGATTGCGATTGCCGACAACCCCTTCGAATCGGAAATGTTTCCCACGATTGCGTTCAGCGACGGGCGTTATCTGATTACGCTCACCTCGTTCACGACGCCTTCCAATAGCATGTCGAAAGCCCGCTTTTATGACAGCCAGCTCACTCCGCAGACCCCGTGGTTTCTGCTGGCTCCGCCAACCGAGGGCTCGGCGGCCATCTCTTCCGCGATCGCCGCGGATTCCGGTAAATTTGTTGCGGGAACATCGTACATTGTCTGGATCCCTTCGGAGCATGGCGACGGCGACGACGCGATGTTTGTCCGAACCGATGGAATGCGGATAACGCCCGATGCGCCACAGTGCATCGACGGCTCCCTTTCGGCAGCAAACTACACGCTAATTTATTCCAACTTGTTTCCCGGTACCTCCAACACGCTCGAGCGGATCGGTTCGCTCACCTCCACCAACGGCTGGACGGCGGAAACCGCGTTTTTCTGCACCTCGGCTTCCACCAATCTGAGCGGTACGCTGAACCCTTCGTGGAACCAGCAGTTTTTCCGGTTAAAGACATATTGATGTCCGTCAGTCCGGAGTTTCGCCCTTCCGGTTAATCGGTTGTTTCGTTTTTGAAACTGCCGGAGATTTTTTCGAACAGGTCGATGTGTTACTCCACCAGTTCCGGGTCGCCGGGTTTCCAGGTTTTGTCGTAAAAGGATTCAAGGGGCCCATAGAGGCGAAAGATGGTGTTCCATCCTTTCCCGGGTACGGTTTGAATCCAGTTGCTCTCCCATCCTGCGGGGGCTGCGGGTGAAAAATAGATGTCATAGCTGCCGTCTTCGTTCTGCTTCAGATTGCCTCCCAGATTATCTATGCCGGGAAACCGCTGGTCGGTCTGCAGCATGGAGCGGGTCTGGTTGTCGTAGAGCGTGAAGGACCAGAAATCTTTGGCCGGGATATTTTTGGGCAGGTTGATTTTGTAGGTCTTTGACCCGTCGAGGGCTTGGCCGTTTTTGTCGAGATAGGCAATGGCGTATTGGGAGCCTTTGCCGACGTTTTTGATGGCCATGGCCGGGGTGATGCCTGTGGCATAAAAGTGCATGTATGTCCGCGAGTCGAGCAGGCGGGTGCCATCGAGCACAAAATCATAACGGCCCTGAATAAACGGGTTTGTCCAGACCCGTTCGCCGGGGTAAAGATACTGGCGGGGATCGCGCGGGCGGGCGGTTAAAGCGCGGGCGGTGACGGAGCCGATTTTGGCGGCATCGGTCAGTATGTTTTTCATGCGGGCGTCGGGGTCGAATTTTTTACCCTTTTCAATCCCGATCGACGCAATCAGTCCGCGCAGATCAACATCGAGTCCTTCGATCGGTTCTTCCTGAATGGTTTTATTGAGCTCTTCCCAATAACCGTAATCCATCCGGTGAATGGTGTTGTTAAATTTTCCTGACATATTAACGAAGTTCATTTCGGGAGGATTATTCCGTTTTGACCAGGGGTAGAGCTTAAACTGTTCTTTGGTTTGGGTGATTGCTGTTTCGGTTGATCCGTCCACTTGAAATCCGCGCCAGACGACCCAGTTTCCATAGGTTGTTGTCCGGACAACGTGATAGCCCTCGGGAACATCTCCTTTATAGCCCGGCGGCAGAATGATAAATTTTCCGCCCTGCCCTTTATCGGGGCCGGCATTGCCGAAATCACACACATACTGAAACCAGGCATCGTTGATAAAGCCCAGTACATTGGGCGGAGTTTCCATGACCATTGGCTCATCGCCCATTTCCATCCAAAGGCCCATGTAGACCGAAACGGTGTTTGGGGTCAGCCAGAGCGCCTTTGAGTCCATTAATTCCTCAAACAACAGAACCGTGGTATTCGGAGGCCCGAATTGGGTCATGCCGTGTTCCATTGCGCTGAGGGATGAAATCTGCAGCGATTGAAGAAAGGCCTGTGTGGCCCGCTGCAAATCGAGGTTGTCATAAATTGTTTGGGTGGTTGCCTGATCCGGAACGCCGTCGAACCCCGTCAATGTGCCGATAGAGGTTTCAAGCCGGTCCGGAGTTGCGATCCCTTCCGGAATTTCCGTGGTCATTTTCATTTTCGGCGGAAGTTCCGCCTGAATGAGCAGAGCACTGAATACGGTGATAACGGTTGCCGATCGGATTGCTGTGTTGCGTGTATTCATCATTCCCTCCAGTTTTGATTCTGATCCATTGGGGATTAATTTGCCGAAGCACTCAATTACTTTTTTTACTCTGCATTTGCACTGCTTTTAAAACTGCCGGAGATTTTTTCGAACAGATCCATATTTTGTCCGGCGATGGAGCGGCTTTCTGAAATCACCTTGTTCATATCGGTGAGCTCTTTGCGGTACCAGTATTTCAGGCCGTCCAAATCGACCACGGAAATATCGGCGGAAAGGTCGTCGAGTTCGGGGTCGATGTTGCGCGGCATACCGAGATCGATGACGGTGACCGGGCGTTCCTGATTGAAAAACGGGGCGTGCGCCATATGCAGGATATGGCCGGGGGCGTCGGCGGCACTGACGATGATGTCGGCTTCCGTGATGCGGTTTTTCATTTCATTGAAGGTGCAGAGTTCGACCTTCGAATTCCAGTTGGCGGGAATTTCGGGGCGGTTGACGTGATAGCACCAGATGACTTTTTTGACGGTCGGCAGACTGTCGTTGACGAGACCTTTTCCGATCATTCCGGAGCCGAGCATCATGACGGTGCTGTTTGCGAGATCGTGGCCGTTGGCTTCGAGGTATTTCAGGGCGAGGTCTTCGATTTCGTAATTGTGGAGCAGGGGGGCAACCGTGTTTTTGATCTCTTTGGAAACCCGCAGTGAAGATGAAATCCACTCCTGCACCATATTGCCGGCCCACCCGCGCTGTTTGGCGAGATCGAGCGCTTCCTTTATCTGCGCGGTAATATGGTTTTCGCCGGGTGTCTGCGAAAGGATTCCGGCGGTGACGAGGCAGAGGTGTTCGAAGGCTTCCTTGCCGGTTTTGAGGTAGTATTTATCCTCCTTCAAATTGGGGAAGCCCATGATGTGGCGGAGGATTCCGTTTCCGGCGGTCTCTTTTGAAACGACGGCGATGACTTCGACGCGGTTGCAGGTGTTCAGAATCATGAATTCGTGAATACCCCAAAGCTGGTTGATCATAAACCCGGCGCGTTCGAGCCGGTGTCCGGTGAGGTGAAACGGTTCGCGTTCTTCGACGGTTAAATGATTGTGGTCGGTTCCAACCACCACGAGGTGTGCCGACTCCATCATTTTCAAATGGCGGGCAATACTGTTTTTCACCATTTTGGATTGGCGGCAGTCGTTGCCGCCGGACGAAACGGAGACCGTCAGCTGGTTATGTTTGGTGATGGCCGGGGTGGTGAAATCGCTTTCCGACCAGTTGCCGTCGACGCAGCAGCAGAGGACGTTTTTGCTTCGGCAGGTAATTAATACCTCTTTATTGATTCCGCGGCTGTTGGTGGCGGAATAGACGAGGAGTTTATCGTCAACATCGCCCACTTGAAATTTCCGTTCAAGGTGGGTGAGGGCGCCGGCGTCGATGAGCGGGCGGAGTTCGTCGCAGATTTCGGGGCTGACGACGGTGACTGCCGCGCCGGCTTCGAGCAGCATTTCAATTTTGCGCAGCGCAACCTTTCCTCCGCCGACGACGAGGCAGGGGCGTCCGCCGAGAAAGAGGTTGATGTGGATTCCGTTATGCCGTTGATCGTGTTCTGTCATCATTTCCCTTTGATTCAACTTAGCCGGAAAGATAGGCAACCGTGCGCGGGATTGCAAGGGGGATAGCCTTTAAACATTATAATATTGGTAGACATTCCGTCGGGCACTTTTTTATATTCCGGGCTCACATCAGTCCCTCTCTATAAAAGTTCCATCATGTTTGCGACGGATTTACTAACAGAAGAACGCAAAGGCCGCAAAGGTGGCAGATTACATTCTTCGCGATCTTTGCGACCTTCTGTGAAAATTTGGTTCCGGCTTTGCCGGGTTAGGAAAACGAATGAAAAAAAGTCTCCTGTCCATCTGTTTCGTGATTCTGCTTACGGCGTGCCGCCGGGAAGAAATAGAGACGGTTCAGATCCCGAAAGAAACACCGGCGAAAACACCGGTTGTTCAGCAGCAGGTTCTTCCGGCGAATTCGGCTCCGGCAGCAAATTCGACCGGTTTTTCCGCCGCCGTTCCGGAAAACTGGACCGAAAAACCCGGCGGCGGAATGCGGATTGCCAGCTATTCGATCGAAAACACGGCGATAGATTTTTACCTCATTTCGCTCACGATGGGCGATGTGCCGAGCAACGTCAACCGCTGGCGCGGGCAGGTCGGGCTGCCGCCCGCTTCGCCGGAAGAAATTAAGGGTGAAATCGCCGCGTTTAAAGCGGACGGGCGCGACGTGAATTATATCGAGATTTACAACTCCGAGACCGGAAACGGGATTATTGCCGCGATCGTCGACCTCGCGCCGAAATACTGGTATTTCACCGCCAAAGGCTCGGTGGACGAGCTGAAAGAAAATGCCGCCGATATCCGCAAATTTATCGAATCCATTAAAATACAATAGTTGCAGACGGAAATTTTAAACACCAAGGTCGCAAAGAACGCAAAGATCAGGATTCCGCCTTTGCGAACTTTGCGCTCTTCTGTTTAATGAAGCTTTAAAATCAAATATGGCCGGGCTAATTAACCGAATGAATAAACTCACCGCATTTTTTAAATCGCTCAAACTGACCGTTATTTTGCTGGCGCTTTCAATGGTGCTGGTTTTCGCCGGGACGCTGGCGCAGGTTGATAAAGGGATCTGGGCGGTGATGGAGCAGTATTTCCGCTGCTTCGTCGCCCGGATTGATCTGCGGGTTTTCAGCTCGGCGCTGCCCGGTATCTGGGTTCCGTTTCCCGGCGGTTTTCTGCTCGGTTTTCTACTGACGGCCAATCTGCTGACGGTTCATTTTTCCAACTTTAAAATACTGGCAAAAGGGTCGCGCCGGTTGGCCGGAATCGCGGTTTTTCTGCTCGGTGTTGTTGTGGTTGCCGGGGTGATGTTCGGGTGGGGAACGGCCCCGGTTGCAGCGACGGACAGCGATGCGTTTTGGCGGGTATTTTTCCGGCTGGGGCGCGGGACGCTGGCGGCGGTTGTGCTGTATGTCGCCTGCCTGCTGCTTTACCGCAAACGCGCCGGAATGGTGCTGCTGCACGGCGGAATTCTGTTCCTTTTAATCGGCGAGTTTTTTACGGCGCAGTTTGCCGTTGAATCTTCGATGACGATTAAGGAGGGCGATGCCGTAAGTTATGTTGACCGGACGCAGCAGCTGGAGCTGGCTTTTACGGAAACAACGAACCCCGATTTTGACACCGTTACTTCGATTCCGCAAAAAATGCTCAAACCCGGCGAAATCATCTCAACCGGCGCGCTTCCGTTCGATCTTAAAATCAACCGCTATCTGGCCAATTCCAGCCAGCCGCAAAACCTGAACCAAATGCCGGAACAGCTGCGCGCCGGGTATCCGGAATATGCCGGATTCGGTTCCCGCCTGTTCATTGACGAAGTCCGCGAAGTCAGCGGCGCAACGGGCGCGATGAATGCGCCGTCGGTCGATGTTGAACTGCTGGATAAAACATCGGGCGATTCGTTGGGGCGCTATCTTTTCAGCCTCTGGTTTTATCCCAACTTTGTGCGGCAGCAGTGGGATATGCCGACGCGTATTTCGCACGGCGGAAAGGAATTCACCGCCTATTTCCGCTTTAAGCGCGAATACCTGAAATCGCCCGCCGGCAACCCGTATTCCATTCAGCTGCTCGATTTCGTGCATGAAAAATATGAGGGCACTCAAATGCCGAAAGATTTTGCCAGCCGTATCCGGTTAATCAACGAGGGCGACGGCATCGACCGCGAACTGCGCATCTGGATGAACAATCCGCTGCGTTACGCCAAGCGCACATTCTACCAATCGGGTTATCTGCCCGACGATTCCGGCACCGTGCTGCAGGTGGTCCGCAACGATACGTGGATGATTCCCTATCTCTCCTGCATGATTGTTTTCACCGGCATGACCGCGCAGTTTATTCAGTCGTTCGGGCGGTATTTGCGGCGCGAAAAAGAAGAGGGGGGGCAGGCATGAAAAAGCTGCTGGCAAACCTGCTGGTTGTTTTCTTTGCGGTCTGGTTTTTTCAGCGCGGCGTGAAACTGCCCGAAGAAATACCGGGCGATTTTCAGCTGAATGCTTTCGCGCATCTGCCGGTTAAATTTGAAGGCCGCAAAAAACCGGTCGATACGATGGCGCGCAATCTGTTGACGGTGCTTTCCGGAAAACAGACCGTCCGGCACGAGGGTGAAAAACTGAGTGCAGTCGAATGGCTGCTCGAAAATATTGCGGGCACCACCAACGCGGCAAATTACCGTGTGATCCGTATCGAAAATCTCGACCTGCTCACCAGCCTCGGGCTGGAAGAGCGCAAAGGCTTCCGCTATTCCTACCGGGAAATCCTCCCCAATCTTTCTGTGCTCGATTCTGCCTCGCGCGCCGCCTTCGCCAAAGACAGCCGTGACCGCGACCTGTACGACCGGCAGGTGGTGAAGCTGGCGAATAAAATCTACCTGTTTCAAAACGTGCTCAGTTCGTTTGAAGATCCGACCGAAATTCCCGCCGACCGGCTGCTGCCGACGGCGCAGTATTACATGCAACTCGAAAACTATTCCCTCCCGCTGGTCATTCCCCCCAATTCCGGAAACGACCGCTGGCGGCCTTTGATGAGTTCGCTGCTCGCCGCGCATCCCGCAATGGGCGGTATCACCGGGCACGAAGGAACGGCCGATCCGGCGGCGGTGCATTTCGGCTCCATGCTCGCCGCCTATCGAATGGGCGATGTTGAATGGTTTAATGCCGCACTGGCGGATTTCGGCGCATTGATTCAATCCGAAAATCCGGCGGTATTTGAAAAGATTTCTTTCGAGGCTTTTTATAACCGATTCGACGCCTTTATGAAATCGGCGGAGCTGTATCTGCTGGTATTTGTGCTCAGCTGTTTCGGGTGGCTGTTCCGTAAAAACGGGCTGCTGGATGCCGCACGTACGCTGATGGTTACGGCATTTATCCCGCACACCTTCGCGATTGTCGCGCGCAGTTTCCTTTCCGGCTATCCGCCGGTAACCAACCTCTATTCGTCGGCTATTTTCATCGGCTGGGCGGCGGTTGCGGCGGCCATCATAATTGAGCTCGGTTTCCGCAAACGCGCTGCCGGGATCGGTAATCTGGTCGGAGGAATCGCCGGCTTTTCCACCCTGCTTATCGCCCATTTTCTCTCCGGCGACGGCGATACGATGGAGCAGATGCGCGCGGTTTTGGATACCCGTTTCTGGCTGGCAACGCACGTCATCACGATCACCCTCGGTTATATGGCCACGTTTGTCGCCGGAACGATCGGCGTCTTTTATATCATTTCCGGACTGTTCACCCGCCGGCTCGATGCCGAAACTGAAGACGGAATGTATCGCATGATGTACGGCACCGCCTGCTTCGCGCTGCTGCTCAGTTTTGTCGGAACGGTTTTGGGCGGTCTTTGGGCCGACGATTCGTGGGGCCGTTTCTGGGGGTGGGATCCGAAAGAAAACGGCGCCCTTTTAATCGTCATCTGGAACGCGATTATGCTGCACGCCCGCTACGGCATGATGGTGAAACACCGCGGTTTCGCCGTTATGGCGGTGTTTGGAAACGTCGTCACCGCGTGGTCGTGGTTCGGTGTCAACCAGCTCAGTGTCGGCCTGCATTCCTACGGCTTCACCGATAACGCTTCGCGCGCGCTGACCGCCTTCGTTCTGACTCAGATCGCCGTCTGTTCCGTCGGCCTGCTCCCGAGAAAGGTCTGGAAGAGCGGCATCTATAACGTAGACGCGACGCCCTCGTCGCGTTATGCACGTTGAGTGCTGAATGGCGGTGACACGGCGAGGGCGTCGCGTCTACGTTCCGGAAAAAGGCCTTAGATTTTCCGGCAAATTCCTTTTGTCATTTGAATGGGTTCAGTACTTTCCAGCTTAAAGTAGAACAAGCGTCCCGCTTGTTTGAGCAAGCGAGACGCTTGCCCTACATTGAAGGTAGTGAGGATTGGAAAATGAACCGGGTTATAGTTTATCTTTTGGGCGTGTTTGCCGCTGTTTCCGCGTTTGCCGAGTTCCGTATTTGGGAGACGTCGGACGGGCAGGTGATGGAACGGGAATTTATCACGATGTCGGCGGGCGATATTCTGCTGCGCGATCAGCAGGGGAAAGAATACCGGATGAAGCCGGAGCAGCTGTGCGAGGCGGATCAGAAATATCTCGATAAAGTGCTCCCGCCCAAATTGGTGCTGGATGTTTCGAAGGTGACGGACAACAGCGCGGGAAGCAGCCAGATTGAATATGTGGTGTGCGAGGCGACGCTGAAACAGACGGATACCCGCCCGTATTCCGGCGAACTGACGGCGGTGCTGCTGGTGATCGGCGAAGATATCCGTACCGGCGGAACCACGATTGCGGGGCGCAGCGAAGAGATCTTTTCCCTGCCTGAAACCCGGGGGGATACGGTCAGTTTTTCCAGTAAGAAAAATAAGTTTTTCCGAAAGTCGCGGAAATCGGGGCAGGCCTATTCGGGGTATGTTTTCGCGGTTTGGGATCGATTCGGGCAGATGATCGCAATGAAAACCAGCGTGGCTTCATTTGAAGACAAAGCCGATAAACTGGCGAAACCGCGCAAAACACAGTCCATCAAAAGCAAGTAGGTTTCCATGCAGCTCGTCATCGCAACGCGCAATGCGCACAAGCTCGAAGAAATCCGGGCTATTTTTGATTTCCGCTCGCTCGATGTTTTGTCGGCCTTCGATTTTCCGGAAATACCCGATGTGGTCGAAGACGGTGAAACCTTCGAGGAAAACGCGGTTAAAAAAGCGGTTGAAATTGCCAAAGCAACCGGCTGCTGGGCGCTGGCGGATGATTCGGGGCTGGAAGTGGATGTTTTGGGCGGCGCGCCCGGGGTTTATTCGGCCCGCTACGCCGGCGAACCCTGTTCCTATCCCGCCAATAATGAAAAACTCCTCCGCGAACTTTCCGGCGAAACGAACCGCTCCGCCCGCTTTCGGACGGTTATCGCCCTGTCCGATCCAGAGGGGAAGGCGGAAACGGTTTCCGGCGATTGCCCCGGTAAAATTATCGGGGAACTGCGCGGAGCAAACGGGTTCGGCTACGATCCCCTTTTCGTGCCGAACGGGTTCACCGAAACCTTCGCCGAGTTGGACGCGGTTGTGAAAAACCGGATTTCGCACCGGGCCAATGCGCTGAAAAAAGCTCATGCGGTCTGGGGGGCAAAGCTGGCGGCGCTGTGAATTAGCTGAAAAAATTTACGTGTTCGGGGTTGACTCTGTCGCGCGTTTCATTAAATTACGCCGTCTTATTTGCCAAGCGATCCTTTAGAACGTGTGGCTTTATAGGATTTGGAAGGCAAGCTTCGTGGGCACTCATTACCGGTGCTGCGGGGTTTGTTTGTCTGTTATTAGTTTAAGGATAAGCAGCCCATGTAGCTCAGTTGGTAGAGCGCATCCTTGGTAAGGATGAGGTCAGCAGTTCAAATCTGCTCATGGGCTCCATTATTCAAATTTTGATAAAAAACAACTGAGGAAGATTCAGGAGGTAATAAAAATGGCTAAAGATAAATTCGAACGGACTAAGCCCCACGTAAACGTGGGAACAATCGGTCACGTTGACCATGGTAAAACTACCGTAACTGCATGTATCACCTGTGTTCAGGCTGCTAAAGGTCTGGCTGAATACGTTGCATATGACAGTGTTGCAAAAGCATCCGAGTCTCAGGGCCGCCGCGATGCAACCAAAATTCTGACGATTGCGACTTCGCACGTTGAGTACGAATCAGAAAACCGCCACTACGCACACGTAGACTGCCCGGGCCACGCCGACTATGTTAAAAACATGATCACCGGCGCTGCTCAGATGGACGGTGCGATTCTCGTTGTGGAAGCCCCTTCCGGCCCGATGCCGCAGACCCGTGAGCACATCCTGCTCGCCCGTCAGGTCGGTGTTCCGAAAATCGTTGTGTTCCTGAACAAATGCGATCTGGTTGACGACGAAGAACTGATCGAGCTCGTGGAAATGGAAATTCAGGAACTGCTCGCTAAATATGAGTTCGAAGAAGACAGCCCGATCATTCGCGGCGCTGCTCTGCCTGCCATTCAGAACCCGACCGGTCCGGAAGCACAGTGCATTCAGGATCTGATGGATGCCCTCGACTCCTGGATTCCGGAGCCGGAGCGTATCACCGACCAGGCGTTCCTGATGCCGATCGAAGACGTATTCTCCATCGAAGGTCGCGGTACCGTAGTTACCGGCCGTGTTGAGCGTGGTACCATCCACACCGGTGACGAAGTTGAAATCGTCGGCATCAAAGACACTGCTAAAACCACCTGCACAGGTGTTGAAATGTTCCGTAAGATCCTCGACGAAGGTCAGGCCGGCGACAACGTCGGTATTCTGCTCCGCGGTACGAAGAAAGAAGACGTACAGCGCGGTCAGGTTCTTGCCAAACCGGGTTCAATCAAGCCCCATACCAAATTCAAAGGCGAAGTTTACGTTCTGTCCAAAGACGAAGGTGGCCGCCATACCCCGTTCTTCAAGGGATACCGTCCGCAGTTCTACTTCCGTACCACTGACGTAACCGGCGACATTCAGCTGCCGGAAGGCGTTGAGATGGTTATGCCCGGCGACAACGTGGCCATGGAAGTAACACTTATCACTCCGATCGCGATGGAACAGCACATGCGCTTCGCAATCCGCGAAGGCGGACGTACTGTCGGCGCCGGTCGTGTTACTGAAATCATTGCGTAACATCAGAGTGTTTCAGGCGGCAGGGCGGGGTATCCCGCCCTCCGTTCAAACCTAAAACAGGACGTTATCATGCCAAGAGATATCATTACTCTGGCCTGCACCGAGTGCAAAGAGCGCAACTACACGGGCACCCGCAATAAAAAGCTGGAAACCAGCCGGCGGGAAATCAAGAAATACTGCCCTCGCGACAAGCGGCATACGCTTCATCGCGAAACCAAGTAGTTGAAGGATTTTAAGTCAGGTCGGTAGTTCAATTGGTAGAGCACCGGTTTCCAAAACCGGCTGTTAGGGGTTCGAGTCCCTTCCGACCTGCCACTT
>QKFE01000022.1 GCA_003252225.1 Kiritimatiellales bacterium
CCGGCTTTGACCTTTTTCGGCCCGACGGAAACATCAAAGTCAAAAATTCCGACACCGCCGGAAAAACTTTCCGGCCGCCCGGCGGTCGGAATCGGCTGAACATCAACATCCAGTTTGTTGCAGTCGAGAATCATCGGACGGGTTTCCTGCCGACCGAAAAAATCGCCGAAAAACGGATCGTCAAAACCATAGGGCCGGCGGCGCTGGCGGGGAACAACAACATTCACCTGCACCTGCGGCTGGAATGAAAAGGTTCCGGCAGTCAGGGCCTTGGTGGTTCCGCTCATCATGTAAGTATTGAAAATCGCGCCGTTTTTTTCCTCCCGTTTCTGGTCAACCATCTGCCAGGCGATTTCACCGTCCAACCCGCTTTCCGGCAGTCCGCCGCGGATGCTGAAATTGCCGTCAATCTGAACATCGTCCCGGATAGATACTTTCAGTTCGAGTGCAAACGGTTCGTGGACATACGGGGCATTGCGGGCTGTTTTGATCCGCGAAAACATGATTTCGCTGATCTGCTGCGCCTCTTTATCGTCCTCCTTTTTAATCACGCGCAGTTGGGCGGTCAGTTCCTTTTCTCCGCCTTTATATTTTGCTTTCACCGGCCCGATGGTGAAATCGCCGACTTTTGTGGGGGTCACCAGATAGTTGTGGGTGTAGGTGGAACTTTGGCGCCCGTTGACAAAATTAAAGCTCGAACTTTGCCCCTGATACTGAATATTCAGCCCGTCAACCTTCGGAAAATCAACCGCGTCGCCTTTGGTATCAATAAACTCCACCTTCAAAACCGCGCGGTCCAGCAGACTGATCAGCTGCGGCTGAATCGTCATTTGAACATCCGCCGCAAAAGCAGCCGCAAAGGTCAGAAAAAGACCGGTTATTGTCGTTAGAGTTGTTTTGAGATCACGCATCACGTTTCAATCGTCAGCCTTTTACCAATCCTTATCCACCTTCACCGGACTGCCCATTACCGGGTGCAGCATCAGCCGTTTATTTTTCTCTTCCTGCTTCATTGCATCCAGCAGCTGTTTCGCTTCGTCGGCGCTCATTTGTTCTGCTTTCGGCGGCTCGTTTTGCTGGGCCTGCTGTTCCTGATTCTGCTGTTGCTGTTGTTCCGGATCTTGCGGTTGCGGGTCTTCTTTTTGTTCGTTCTTTTTATCCTGCTTCTGCTGATCCTGCTTTTGTTCGTCCTTGTTTTTCTGTTCGTCTTTATTCTGCTGATCTTGGTTCTGCTGATCCTGGTTCTGCTGATCCTGATTGTCCTGATTCTGTTGCTGCTGTTGTTGTTTCTCAATCAGCTCTTTCAGGCGCAACAGTTTTCCGTCTTCCGGATAAACACTCAGCCCTGTTGCAACCAGATTGCTGGCGCTGTTGAGGTCGCCGTGAATATACAGGCTTGCCGCCGGATGAAAGTACGTTTTATCCGTTTCATCCGTCGCCGCCGCGCTGAAGGCTGCTGCGATTCCCGCAATTAGAATGATCAGTATCCGTTTCATTTGACGATGTTGAGCGACGAAAGCTCCTGAATGATTTTCATCACTTCCTGATTTTTCTGGATGGTTTCTTCATATTGTTTTTTCAAATCCGGTTTAATATCGAAGGCGTATTTTCGTTCATCCGTCTCCGTTGTCAACCGTTGTGCGGCCAGCATATACTGATAATCTTCAATCTGTTTAAGCGCCGTTTTCAGGTCGTATTCCGCCGCTTCAACGGCCAGCGCCAGCATTTCGAGCCGTTCATTCACTTTTGGCAGAACCTGCTCCGACTCGGCATGGTGCGGCTGAACATTTTCAAGAATATGCTCAAACTGCTTTTTCGCATTGCGGTAGTCGGTTTGCGCGTCTTTGGCTTTGTATTCTTTCAGCAGCGATTCGCCGTGATCGAAATACCATTTGCCCAGCTTGTATTCCAGACTCAGCCGCAGATTCTGCGCCCGTTCATAATTCTGTTTGGCGGCGAGATCGTCCGGCTGGAGCAGGATCGCCTTTTCATACATATCCATCGCCTGAAAGGTCAGCTCAATCGCCAGCCCGATCTGCTCCGCGCCCGTCAAAACGGTTGTCCGCGCAAGCATCGAATTGCCGCGGTTGAAATACGCTTTCGCCTGTAGTTCCACATCCTCCGTGCGCAGCGCTTCGTTAAACGCTTCGTCAGCTTTTTCGTAGTCTTCCATCCGGTAAAGCGCATTGCCGAGGTTGTAATTCCCAACCCCCTGAAATTCCATAACCGTCTTTTCCAGCTGCGCAACCGCATTCGTGTAATCGCCCGCTTTATAGGCCTTCAATCCCTTCCGCATCGAAGAGCGCGGGGTGTCTTCGGCTTGGACGGATAAAGGCAGCGTGCTTAAAACAATGATGGCAGGTAAATGACGAGCAATTTTTGATTGCCGATTTTTGATTGCCGATTTGTTGAACTCAGGCCGCGTTGGCCTTTTTTTATGGAAAGGCGGTCGCAGACCCAAAAATCGAAAATCAAAAATCAAAAATCGAAAATGATGTTTCATCCGCGGCTCCTGTTCCATTTCACGGGGCTGATTGCCGCTTCAAAAACAAACAGTAAAATCGCGGTGCCCAGAAACCACTGAAAACGCTCCGTCCAGTTTTTCGTCATCCGCGATTCGCGTTCTTCGCGGCGGAGTTCGGCGATGCCCTGCTGGTAAACCCGCTCAAGGCCGAAATCGCCCGGTGCTGAGCGCACATAAAAGCCGCCCGTTTCCGTTGCGATCCGCTGTAGCGGCCCTTCGTTCAGCGCACTTTTGACGACATGACCCTGTTCATCCTTAACAAATCCGTCCGAAGTCTGAATCAGGTCGCCTTCTTTTGTACCGACGCCGATGGCGAACACCCGGATATCTTCCTCTTTCAGCCGGGGCAGCAGAGCCAGCGGATCGCTGCCGTGGCCTTCGCCGTCGGAAATCAGAATGATCACTTTATCCGACTGGGTCTCTTCAATTTTTTCAAAGGCATCGATCGATTCCTCCAGCGCCTGGAAAAGATCGGTTCCGCCGACGGGGACAATACCGGCATAAACATCGTCGAGCATCATCGTGAACGCGGCGTAGTCGATCGTTGCCGGGCACTGCAGGAAGGCGTCGCCGGAAAAAGCCACCAATCCGATACGGTCGCCGTTCAGTTCATGAATCAGATCGCGGATACCCCATTTGGCCTGCTGCAAACGGTTCGGTTTAATGTCCTGCGCCAGCATACTTTTTGAGGTGTCGAGCGCAACGATGATGCTCAATCCGCGCTGTTTAACCTCTTCCCAATTGAAGCCCCACTGCGGCCGGGCCAGTGCTAAAATCGCCAAACCGATCGCCAGTGTCCGCAGCAGATTTTTCAGCCGTTGGCGGCGGGGGGAAAGCGTCGGCAGCATTACCGGCCAAAGGCCGCGTTCCGCCATTTTATGCAGCAGCTTAACACGCCGTTTCAGCAACAGCCCCGTAATTATCAAAAGCGGGATCAATGCAAACAGCCACAGCAGGGTATCTGGATTATGCCACTTCATTACGGCAGCCTCCCCATCCGCGTTAAACTCAAAAACTGTTCCAATGATAAAAGTCCAATTCCAAAAATGATCGGCCAGAACGCCTTCTCTTCAAACCGGGTGAAGCGTTCGATTTCAATTTCGGTTTTTTCAAGCTTGTCGATTTCGTCGTAAACATCCTTGAGGGTTTCGAGGTCTTTTGCCCGGTAAAATTTAGCGCCGGTGGTTTGGGCGATTTTCTGTAGCGACTCTTCATCCACTTCGTGCCGCTGCGGAAAGAACCCGGTTCGCATTCCGCCGCCCGCGCCGACGGTGTAAATTTTTATGCCGAGGGCTTCGGCTGCACTCGCCGCATTCTCCGGCGAAAGGGTCCCGAAATTATTCGCTCCGTCCGTCAGCAGAATAATCACCTTGCTTTTCGCTTCACTGTCGCGCAGCCGGTTAACGGCCGAAGCGATACCGTCGCCGATCGCCGTACGGTTGCCGTCGAGCATCCCGGTATGCAGCCCTTCCATTCGCTGAACCAGCCAGCCGTGGTCGAGCGTCAGCGGGGCAATCGCATAGGGCAGGGAGGCAAAAGCCACCATTCCGATCCGGTCGTTCGGGCGGTTTTCAAGAAAGCGTTCCACCACCTCTTTCGTCGCATCCAGTCGGCTCATTTTAATGCCGAGCTTCTGAAAATCCGGGGTATCCATCGACCCCGAAAGGTCGAGCAGCAGAATAATATCCACCGCATCCGTCCGCACCCGGCTGTCTTCCAATCCCTTTTGCGGGCGGGCCAAAGCAACAATCAAACCGGCCAGTCCGAGCGTGTAAAAAATCGGCAGAATCGGCTGCATCCAGACGCGCCAGCTTTTCGGCAGCTTTTTCAATACGGCGCTATTGCTGAACTGCATCGACCGCTTGTTCACCATAAAATACCGCAGCCACAACAGCACCGGAATCAGCAGGAGCAGTAACAGAAAATATGGATAGGCGAGTCTCATCTTAATTGTTGATTTCCGATTTCCGATTTCCGATTTCCGATTTGCGGGACGGCATCGCCGGCATACTTCGTTTCAGACACAAACTGCTTTGTCGTATCAAAGGCGGCTTCCATCGTTTGTCGGTCGGGGTGGCCTTTCGCAAATTTCACCATATCCGCCTGACGCATAAAGTCCTGTAGGATATTGCGCTGCGCCCCGTTCAGTTCGGGCGATTTACTCAGCTCAATCACGATTTCTTCCGTGGTTTCATCCGGGGCATTCAAACGGAAGCGGCCCTCCAGATAAGTGCGGAGAATGAGCGAGAGTTCAGTATAAAACGGGTTGCATTCGCCCTGTTCAAGCAGCCCCTTATTCCGGAGCGCTTCGAGCGCCTCAAACGCCGCTAAGTGGGGGGGGCGCGGGGGGGGAGTCGGAATCAGTTTCTCCCGGTTGCGCCAAAGTTTCGACGCAATGAACCCTGCGAGAAATGCGCCCGAAACCGCCAGCAGCGAAATCCAAACCCAGTCCGGAATCCGCGGCGTAAGTTTGTGCACCGGTTTAATGTCCGAAATCTCAAGCGAAGCCTCTTCCGGCAGCGATGAAATAACACTGAGCGTAACCGGCGGAAAATCAGCTGTCAGCGTTTCGCCGCCGACCACACAGGTGATTTGACCGGTTGAAACAAGGTGCTCGCCTAGTCGGAACGAAGTCAGCCGGTAACGGGATTCGGATTGTGTCAAACCGTCTTCGCGCGGAATATTCGCCCAATCCCGTTTTAAAAGCACCACATCCTTTTCCCGCCCGATTTCCGGAAGTCCAAGCGTTCCGTTCGTCGGGAAATACGCGGTGACAACCAACTCAACCGGATCGCCGATCATGATGGTTTCATTGTTAACCGTGTACTCAATTGAAAGCTGATCCTGCGGAAAAACCTTCGGCTCTTCCTTTTTGCATCCCGGCAGGAAAAACAAATTCACACAAAGGCACGAAGCCACAAAGAGAAGGAATATTTGTCTTCTCTGTGTCTTTGTGCCTTTGTGTGAAAACAATGAGATCATTCGAATTGCTATCTCCGTTGTGCCCGTTGGCGGAAAAACTTGGTGAACTCTTTTTCATAGGGTTCGCCGGCAAAAAGGCGGATGGTGTCGATACCGGCTTTCCGGTGCATGTTGTCGATCAGTTCATTGCGGCGGGTTTGTTCGATTGCCAACTGTGTGCGGACGCGTTTGCTGGAGGTGTCAACGAGTACCGTTTCGCCGGTTTCCGCATCGCGCCAGTTAATTAGCCCGATGTCCGGCCAGGCGATCTCGCGCTTATCGCTGATGACCACGCTGATCAGATCGTGCCGCCGCGCGCTGATTTTCAGCAGCTGTTCGTAATCGTCATTAAACATAAAGTCGGAAATCAGGAAGGTGACGTTTTTGCGGGTGCTGATGTGGTTGAGATAATCGAGCGCCGGAACAACATTCGTGCCTTTACCCTGCGGTTTGTGCGAAAGCATTTCGCGCACAAGCCGAAGTACATGCCGGGTTCCCTTTTTCGGCGGAATATATTTTTCAACCTCTTCGGCAAAAAGAATCAGTCCGATCCGGTCGTTATTGCGGATCGCCGAAAATGCCAGTACCGCCGCAACCTCCGCCGCCAAATCGCGCTTCATTTGGGTGCCGCTGCCGAAGAGGTGCGATGCGGAAACATCGACCACCAGCATCACCGTCATTTCGCGCTCTTCCACAAATTTCTTGATATGCGGCGAGCCGGTCCGCGCCGTCACATTCCAGTCGATCGAACGGATATCGTCGCCGGGAACATATTCGCGCACTTCGTCAAACTCCATTCCGCGCCCTTTAAAGGTGGAATGGTACTGCCCGGCAAAAACATCATTCACCGCATGTTTGGTGGTGATCTGAATCCGCCGTACTTTCTTCAGCAACTCTTTGTGGTCGATGTCGTTCATGGTTCGTGAAAAGTGAAACGTGAGTCGTAAAGGGCATCACGTTTCACGGATCAATCGTCATTTTACGGGACGGGGATTTCACTCAAAATTTTATCGATCAAATCTTCGCTGGTCAGCTCTTCGGCTTCGGCTTCGTACGAAACAATGATGCGGTGGCGGAGCACATCGGGCGCGATCGATTTGACGTCCTGCGGCGTGACGTATCCGCGGCCCTGCATGAAGGCGTGTGCGCGGGCGCCCATCGTGAGGTTGATGGTGGCACGCGGCGATGCGCCGTATTGCAGGTAGTCTCTGATATCAAGGTTGTATTTCTCCGGCTCGCGGGTGGCGAAGATGATGCTGAGGATGTAGTCCTTGATTTTGTCGTCGATATAAATTTCATCGACGATGGCGCGGGCCTTTAAAATCTGGTCGGGATGCAACACCGGGTTAACCGGGATTTCGGTGACGGTGTGCGCCATACGGTCAAGAATACGGCGCTCTTCTTCGATGGTCGGATAGCCGACTTTGAGTTTCAGCATGAAGCGGTCAACCTGCGCTTCGGGGAGGGGATAGGTTCCTTCCTGCTCGATCGGGTTTTCGGTGGCCATCACTAAAAAGGGTTTCGGCAGTTTAAAGGTTTCGTCGCCGATGGTGACCTGTTTTTCCTGCATGGCTTCGAGCAGGGCGCTCTGCACTTTGGCCGGTGCGCGGTTGATTTCGTCGGCCAGAATTATGTTGGCAAAAACAGGTCCTTTTTTAATGACGAAATCGCCGTCTTTCTGGTTGTAAATCAGGGTGCCGATGAGGTCGGCGGGGAGCAGGTCGGGCGTGAACTGAATGCGCTGGAAACTGGTATCCAATGCTTGAGCCAGCGTGTTAATGGTCAGTGTTTTCGCGAGGCCGGGCACCCCTTCGAGCAGGACGTGGCCGTTGGCTAGCATACTGATAATCAGCCGGTCGATCAGGTATTCCTGCCCGACGATGACTTTTCCGATTTCAGATTTTAACGTTGGGATAAACGCACTTTCTTCGCGCACCTTCTGGTTGATTAATTCAATTCCTGCCATAGTTTTTTCTCCCTAAAAATTCAAACAACGCGGGTTTCGACCGCAACAAAAAATCCGCGTTCAAAAAAAATATCGATAATGCGTACCGTGCGTATGTGTTCTTTTTCGGGCGCGGATTCCGGGCAAAATAATTCGATGCGAAACCGGCAATCATTCTGATTCAATTCCCCTGCATTTTTTCGCAGTTAACCTGCCGCAGCGCCTCGTAGAGCACAATGGCCGCGCAATTTGACAAATTCAGCGAGCGGACGCAATCGAGTTTAATCGGGATGTTCAGAACCTGTTCGGCAGGCTGGGCAAAAATGATTTCATCCGGCAGGCCATAGGTTTCGTTGCCGAAAATGAAATAGTCGCCCGGCCGGTATTCCGCTTCATGAAAATAGCTCTGCCCGGCCGTGCTGAAAAAGAACTTCCGCGGATTGGGGTTCTTTTCCGTGAAGGTTTCGAAGTCGGGATAAACGGAGATATCAACCGAATCCCAATAATCAAGTCCGGCGCGCCGAACCGAGCGTTCATCAATATCAAAGCCCAGCGGTTCAATGAGGTGGAGCCGCGATCCGGTCGCCGCACAGAGGCGGGAGACATTCCCGGTGTTCGGCGGAATCGACGGATAAACCAGCACAATATTCATCGGCACATCCGGCCAATCAAATTCCAGTTCGACCCGTTTGCGGTCCGAAAAGCGCATCTGTTCATTTTTCTTCATAAGCGCCGAACCATAAAACAAAGCAGCCGCAGGCTCAATGCCTGCGGCTTCATGAATTGCGGGGGTGGAGTTCAGGCGCTTGAGCCCATTGAATAGCCGGAGAGGTCGAGCGTGACGAAGCGGTAACCGGTCTTTTTTAGGACGTTCACCAACTCGGTTCGTTCGCCCATTATTTTGTCGAAATCGGTTGGGTCGATTTCAATCCGGCAGAGATCGCCGTGATGACGCACCCGATATTGCCTGTAACCGCGCGCGCGAAGAATGGCTTCCGCTTTTTCCACCTGACTCATGGCTTCAACTTCGATACGTGTGCCGGTCGGGAAGCGGGAGCCGAGGCAGGCAAAGGAGGCTTTTTCCGCCGTCGGCAGTCCACGGCGCTCGCTGAGAATACGGATCTCTTTTTTGTAAAGCTGTGCATTTTGGAGCGGGGCGACAACACAGTGGTTGATTGCGGCCTGCGCGCCGGGGCGGATATCATCGCGGTCGTCTTCAATCGCACCGTGGGCAAGCACAACATCGCCGAATTCGGAAAGAATGGTTTCCATTTTGGTGAAGAGTTCATTTTTGCAGTGGAAGCAGCGGTCGCCCTTATTTTCCAGATATTCTTCCTGCAGGTGTTCGCCGGTTTTAATTACGCGCAGATTCCATCCGCGATCCGTCGCCATTTTAATGGCTCCTTCCAATTCTTCGCGCGGAATGGAGGGCGAATCGGCAATCACCATCATCGCGTTTTCTCCGAGGGCTTCGTGGGCGCAGTCGGCCAGATAGGTCGAATCGACTCCGCCGGAATAGGCGACGGCCAGCGAGCCGTAGGATTGCAGTTCTTCGAGCAGGGCCTGTTCTTTTTCGTCTATTGAATTCATGCGGGGAATGTACCGGATTGGAAGGGTTAGGCAGAATAATTTTATGACAGAATAATTTTTACCCTGCGCCGGAAAAGCGAAATCATTCTGCCACAAAATTATTTTGCCTATTTCTGCCCTGATTGCAGGCTTAGGTTTTCCGGCAAGGAGCGATTATGGACGATGAAAAGCGGGCGCAGTTGAAGCATAAATTTGAACAGGCGCGGCAAAAGGAGCGGATCGATGCCAACATCGCGCGCGCCACGGAAGAGCGCGGAATCGTGGTTTTCATTACCGGTAACGGGAAGGGCAAAACAACCTCCGCTTTCGGCATGATGATGCGTTCGCTGGGTTACGGCCACAAAGTCGGGCTGGTTCAATTTGTGAAAGGAAAACAGCAAAGCGGCGAAGAACTTTTTATCCGTGAAAACCACCCGGAAATTCCGTTTTATCAAATGGGCACCGGTTTCACGTGGGACACACAGGATCGAGCCGGTGATATTGCCGCCGCCGAAAAAACATGGGCTTTCGCCGAAACGCTTTTGAAGGATGAAACCCTCCGGCTGGTCGTGCTCGATGAACTCACTTACATGATCGGCTTTAAATATCTGGATGAGCAGAAAATCATCGATGCCATTAAAAACCGCCCCGTTGAACAGTCGGTGGTGATTACCGGTCGCGGCGGCGGAACCGCCCTCCGCGAACTGGCCGATACGGTTTCCGAAATTGAAAGCGTTAAACATGCCTACGAAAGCGGCGTCAAAGCCCGTGCGGGGGTGGATTATTAAGCCCCTTTTTCTGTCGGGGCGCTATTGCTGCTGTTGGGCCTGAATGATTTCGGATTCAGGGATCATATCGACCTGCGCGTGGACGGTGTGCTGTCCGCCGCCGAGCAGAACCCCTTTGGCCGGGCTCACATCCTGATAGTCGCGGCCGTAGCCGAGTGTGATGTATTGCTCGTCTGCCGGTTTATTGTTGGTGGGGTCGAGCTCGAGCCAGCCGGCCTGCGGGCAATAGACGGCGACCCAGGCGTGCGAGGCGTCAGCTCCGGCGAGGCGGGGCTGGCCGGGCGGCGGGGTGGTCTGGATATAACCGCTCATATAACGCGCCGACAGCCCCAGACTGCGCAGGCAGGAGATCATCAGGTGCGCAAAATCCTGACAGACGCCCCGGCGGTTTTGCAGCACTTCTGCGACGGGAGTGGCGACGGTGGTGGCCTTCGGGTCGAAGGTGAAATCCGTGTGGATACGCGTCATCAGACCGGCGGCGACAGCGTGGATGCTCATGGCCTGCCGGCAGACGGGCAGGGCATAGGCGCGCGCTTCTTTCTGCGGGAGGGCAAAGGGGGATGCAAAGCTGTATTGGTAAGCATCGAGTCCGGCTGCGGTGGTGTCGGCGCGCATGGCCTGCCGGGCGCTTTCCCATGGGACCGAGGACTGGGCCGGCGGTGTGCGGGGAAGCACCTCAATCACGGATTGAGTCAGCACTTTCATTGCGGTGTGCGGCGTCTGAATCATGAAAAACGTTGCCCGGTTACCGAAGTAATCGATCCGTTCAGTCAGAACCACCGGTTCGGGTTCGATGTCCAGCCGGAAGCTGTTAACCCGTTGCCACGGCAGTTCGCACGGTTTCAGGTGCAGTGTGTTGTACACAAAGGTAACCGGCTGGCTGTAGCGGAACGAGGTGAGGTGGCGCAGGTGGTAAATCATTCTGCGTCCTCTGCTTCACTCCAGCTGTCGGAGCCGACGGCCGAGGCCAGTTGGCTGGTGGTGTCCACATGTGCGAGGTAGCGGTGGGTGATCAGGTTGCTGATTTCCTGTACGCGTTCGATGACTTCGGCCAGCAGGCGGTTGAGCTGTACGCGCAATCCTTTCCCATTCGTCTGGACGAGCGATTTCAGGTCGCAGTGTTTGATGCGCTGCACCAGTTCGGTGGCCAGCGTCTGTTCCGGCAGCTCTTCGCGTCCGGTCAGGGCGGACAGAGCGCAGGCATGCTGACTGATCATTTCCAGCTGGTAGGCAATGCTGCGCGGGTTGGAATCGTCGCAGAGCAGCAGATCGAGCAGTGGCAGCGGAGCGACATGGCTCTGGTAGCGCGAGCGGTATGTCATGGAACTGTGGGCCACTTCGAGAATGGCGTCCAGTACCGGGGTATCGAGTTGCGGCGTCTTTGTCAGCATTTCCTGTAGAATCAGCGCACTCATCACAGCCCGTTCAATCCGGAACCCCATGTCCATAAAGCGCCAGCCGTAGCCGTGGGTCATACTTTCGGAGCTGAGTCCGGAAAATGCCGCCAGCGGCATCAGCAGCCGATCGAGCATATCCAGAGCTTCGGGCAGGTCGCCGCCGCTGGGGGCGGAATTCAGTTCCCCGTTCATGCGGTCCAGAATACGCCAGGTGTCGATGCTGATGCGTTCACGTACTGTGGAACCGATTTTGCAGGCGCTGATGAGTGCATTGTGAAGGTTGCCGGGGCGCGTCCGGTCAAAAATCATACTGAAGATCAGGGTGCGGGTGTCACTGCTCTGCCTGATGGGGTCGGTGACCGGCTGGTGGGGGGCTGCCGGGGAGTCGGTAATGAGCAGCAACGTACGGATCAGTTCCGCCAGTTCCGGCGCGGCGTAGGGTTGTCCCTCTTCGGTGAGGCGCCTCAAAATGGTACGCAGCAACCGGGCATTCATGTCGGCCCGCTGCACATATCGGCCGAGCCAGAAGAGGTTGTCGGCCACTCGGCTTGATAGATTGGCATCACTGCGCAGCGGCTTGATGGCGCTCTCGTCGGGCGGCAGCAGGGAGACCTGTTCAACGGCTCCGCGGGCCGGCAGCCAGGCGTCTTTCGATCCGCCGCCGCTCTCCATGCTGACCATGGGGGAGTCCGCCTGCGGCGAAGTGCGCACCAGCCCTCCGGCCATCACTTTCCAGCCGGTTCCGGCAGCCACGATGAACACCCGCAGCATGGTGTTGCGCGGAACGAGCTGTGTATTCTGCCAGCAGGGGGAGGAGGAGAGCGCAACGCTTTCCTGAGCAATGAACTGATCCGGTTCCGCCTTAATCCGCTCCGCGAGGGCTGCGCGGTCGGCGGGGGCAAGTGACCGGACAAAGACCGGGGTTTCCCGGTTATGAGTAAAGGCGCGTTTAATGACCCAGCGGTCGAGCTGGCCGAGCACCTGCTGACACTCTTTTTCCTGCCCGCACCAAAGGGTTGGAAGGGTGTTGAGCCGGGGTTCTTCGCCGGTCAGATTCCGGCACAGTGACGGGAAAAAGGGTAGGAGGGCCGGGGTTTCGGCCAGCCCGCTGCCGAGGGCGTTGGCGATGGCGACTTTTCCGTCAACGGCCGCCTGTAGCAGTCCGGGGATACCCAGCAGCGAATCCCCGGCGAGTTCGAGCGGGTCGCATAGGCTGTCGGCCTGCCGTCGCAGGATGACGTCCACCTTGCGCAGGCCCGAAAGCGTTTTCAGAAACACTTCGTTGCCGCGCACCGTGAGGTCGTTGCCCACCACCAGCGGGTAGCCGAGGTAGCGGGCGATATACGCCTGTTCGAAATAGCTGGAGCTATGCGATCCCGGCGTCAGCACCACGATGTGCGGATTCGCCTTTCCGGAGGCCAGATTTTCGAGCGTGTTGCGCAGGGTGATAAAAAACGGAGCCAGCCGCTCCACGTGGCATTCGCGGTACATGGTCGGGAACGTGCGCGACATCATCAGCCGGTTTTCCAGCGCATACCCGGCGCCGGGCGGGGTCTGGGTCAAATCCTTCACAACGTTCCATTTTCCGGAAGGGGTGCGGGCGAGGTCGACGGCGTGCAGGGTGAGATAGTGTCCGCCCGGCGGCCTGATTTGGCAGCAGGGGCGCAGGAATCCCGGGTTGGCGTAAAGCAGTTCGCTGGGCAGTACGTTGGTTTTGAGCAGGTTCTGCTCGGAGTAGAGATCGGCCAGCGCAAGGTTGAGCACCTGCGTGCGTTGAACCAGTCCCGCCGAAAGCTCATCCCATTCACCGGGGTCGAGCATGAGCGGGACGGGGTCGAGCATCCACGGATGGCTGCTGCCTTTTTCGTCTTCATAGACGTTATAGGTTACACCGTTTTCCCGGATCATGCGCTGGGCGCGTTTCCAGCGCTCATCAATATCGGCGGCCCCGTAGTTTTCGAGCTGGCGCAGCATGGGCTGCCAATGGTTCCGGATGGATCCGTCAGCGGCTTGCATTTCCGGATAAGCCCCCGGCAGGGGCCGGAAGAGGTCGGTCATCGCACTCATCATTGGGCGGCTCCGTTAGAGACGGCGCAGATCCAGAGTGACCGGCATTTCAGGATGGCGTGGAATACGGCGCATCTGGAACGGGCCGGGGGTATGGCCCAGTGTCCGGAAGCGCTCGGCGCGCCGGGTTTCTGCTTCAAGTGCGTTGATCGGGAAAATTTCATGGCTCCTTCCGCCGGGGTGGCTGACATAATAGGTACAGCCTCCAACTGCGCGCGCATTTTGCCGGTCTACAAGGTCAAATACAAGCGGCGCGTGCACGGGAATCGTGGGGTGCAGGCAGCTCGGCGGCTGCCAGGCGCGGTATCGCACCCCGGCCACATAGACGCCGGGCTGGTCGGTTAGGGTGAGGGGGAGCTCGACCCCGTTGACCGCAATGGCGTGCCGACTTTCATTCAGACCGCTCACTTTCAGCTGCAGCCGCTCAAGTGATGAATCCACATAGCGCGCGGTACCGCCGCCGCCCGCTTCTTCGCCGAGTACTAGCCAGGGCTCGATGGCCTGACGCAGTTCAATCGTTACACCGTCGATGGTTACGGTTCCGATGACCGGGAATCGGAATTCAAAATGGGTGGCAAACCATTCCTGCCGGAAAGGGAAGTTGGCGTCGTTCAGGCGTTCGATCACTGTGGAAAAGTCGTGATAGACGTAGTGCGGAAGCAGGAAACGGTCGTGCAGGTGTGTCAGCCAGCGTTTGAGCGGTTCTTCATAGGGGCGCTCCCAGAAATCGGCAATCAGGGCGCGCAGCAGCAGCTGCTGGGTCAGGCTCATACGGGCATGCGGCGGCATTTCAAAACCGCGGAATTCGACGAGGCCGAGGCGTCCGGTCGGACTGTCGGGCGAATAGAGTTTGTCGATGCAGAATTCGGCGCGGTGGGTATTGCCGGTGAGGTCGGTCAGCAGGTGACGGAAAACTCGGTCAACCAGCCATGGGGGGATGGAAGGATCTTTGGTGCCCGGAATCTGGCGGAAGGCGAGTTCCATTTCATACGCGGCATCGGGGCGCCCTTCATCGACCCGCGGCGCCTGAGAGGTCGGGCCGATGAAGAGGCTGCTGAAGAGGTAGCTCAGCGAAGGGTGGTTCATCCAGTATCCGATCAGGGATTTGAGCAGATCGGGCCGCCGCAGGAAGGGCGAATCGGCGGGCGTTGCGCCGCCGACAACCACGTGGTTCCCGCCGCCGGTTCCGGTATGACGTCCGTCGAGCTGGAACTTATCGGTTCGCAGCAGCCATTGGCGCGCTTCTTCGTAGAGTACGGTGGTGTTGTGGATCATTTCCCGCCACGAATAGGCCGGCTGTATGTTGACTTCGATTACGCCGGGATCGGGGGTGACTTTCATGTAGTCGATGCGCGGATCGTGCGGCGGGGCATAGCCTTCGATCAATACCGGGGTTCCGGTGATTTCGGTGGCGTGCTCAACGGCGGTAACGAGGTCGAGATAATCTTCGGTTCGGCCGCAGGGAGGTAAAAAGACGTAAAGGCGGCCGGCGCGGCATTCGACGCACAGTGCGGTGCGGATGACCCACGGAGCGGATTGTCCGGGCTGCGGAAGGCGGTTCTGCGGCAATTGATCTGAGGTCTGTTCGTCTGTTTCAAAAAAGCCGGGATCGTGCGGTTTGTCTCCGGGTTTCTGGGGAACCACGATGGCTCTGCGGCCCGGAAGAGGGGGGGGAAAAGCTGAGGGATCGGAAAGATTCATGACTGGCCGCTCCGCCTTGTTTGCCCAGGGCAGGCTTTCGAGCGGCAGGCGCAGGCCCAGCGGTGAATCGCCGGGAATCAAATAAAGCTGTTTACCGCGCAACATCCAGAGGCCGCTCTGCCAGCCGGACAGGGTTCGTTCAAGCGGCAGGACATATCCGACCGGCGTATTGAGCCCCCGGTTGAATACATTCAGCAGCTGTTCGCGCTCCTGCGGATCATCGAGCCGACTGTCGAGCGGATCGACGTTGATCGGCAGTTCGCGTTCGCGGAGGGAAAATTTGACGGGATCTTCAAAGGCCGGGTTGATGTAGCTGCGGTCAACGCCGAGCTGCCGGGTAAGTTCTTCGGCCAGTTTCAGGGCGTCCTGATGGGTGAATCCGTATTCCTCGTTCTCGCTGCCGATGAGATTGTCGTTGGCCCAGATCGGCTGACCGTCTTTGCGCCAGTACAGCCCGAGCGCCCAGCGCGGCAGCGGCTCGCCGGGATACCACTTGCCCTGACCGAAGTGGATCAGTCCTTTCGGTCCGAAGCGCGCCCGAAGGCGGCGGATCAGTTTTTCCGAGAGCGGTTTTTTTGTGGGGCCGACGGCTCCGGTGTTCCACTCTTCGCCTTCGAGGTCAGTGCCGGAAATAAAGGTGGGTTCGCCGCCCATGCTCAGCCGGACGTCGCCTGCATTGAGTCGCTGGTCGACGAGGTCACCGAGTTCGATGATGGCGTTCCACTGTCCGTCGCTATAGGGCTTGGTGACGCGCGGATCTTCGTGAATGCGGGTGACGGACATTTCGACATTGAATTCAGTTTGGCAAGGGGTGATGCCGCCTTCGATCGGTGATGCGCCTCTCGCATCGGCCGAGGTGGCGAGCGGGATGTGACCCTCGCCGCAGAAGAGTCCGCTGGTGGCATCGAGCCCGACCCAGCCTGCACCGGGCAGGTAAACCTCGCACCAGGCGTGCAGATCGCAGACATCTGCCGACACCCCGGCGGGGGCGTTGGGATCGACCGGTTTTTCATCGGCTACCAGCTGGATGGAATAACCTGAGACAAAGCGGGCGGCAAGTCCCAGCCGCCGGAAGAGGTTGACCATCAGCCAGGCGAAATCGCGGCAGCTGCCTTTGCCTTCCTTGAGGGTGCGTTCCGGAGTGTAGATGCCCGGATCCATCCGCAGGGTATATTCAAGGGCCTGATTTACTTTGGTGTTGACCTGATGGAGAAAGTCGATGCTGCGGGTTTCCGTGGTGTCGATCGTTTCGAGGAAAGCCTGAAAGAGCGGGGTGAGTTTTTGTTTGTTAAAGTAGATGCGCAGTTCGCGGCGGAGTGCGGGAGAGTAGGTGAAAGGGTAGTTTTCGGCCGATTGATCGAGGAAGAAATCGAACGGGTTGATCGGTTTCAGGTCGGCAACCAGATCCACCTCCATACTGAAGCGGCGGGTCGGCCGGTTGACGAGCAGTCGGGCCAGCCAGTTGTTCTGCGGATCCTGCTGCCAGTTGAGGAAGTGGTCGGCGGGTTCGATCTTCAGTGAATAGCTGACGATCGGGGTGCGGCAGTGCGGAGTGGGGCGCAGGCGAATAATTTGCGGTCCGAGTTCGGCGAGGCGGTCGTATTGGTAAAGGGTCTTGTGATGCAGGGCAACGCGTATAGCCATGGGATCAGGCTCCGGGCAACAGGGCTGGGTCGGGGTTGAAGTAGTTGAAAATAGAGGTGTTGATGTTGTTCATTTCGAGTTGAAGGCTTTCGATGAATTCATTCAGTCCGGTCGAGAGGATATCGGAACCGCTCAGCGATTCAAGCTGTTCGCACAGCGCGGCCAGTTTCCGGTGCGGTTCTCCCTGTACGCCTCTGGTTATCAGGTTGAGGCTCTGCAGCGCGGATTGCAGGCAGAAGAGGATGGCGCGGGGGAATGCCGGGTTCAGGACGATCATATGAATAACGTTGTCGGGCCGGATCAGTCCGTGTGTGCGGTGGTAGGCTTCGCGGGCGTCGAGTGAAAGCAGCAGCGCCAGCCACTGCATATCGTCAAGCGAGGATTCAAGGTCGGAGATCTGCGGGTGGATGTAGAAGTATTTCACATGGAGCAGGCGCGAAGTTTTATCGGCCCGCTCCATGAATTCGCCGAGCCGCCAGAAATGGTAACCGCGCCCGCGTTCGATGATCTCGGAAAACATGCCGGAGATCATCATACACTCCCGTTTCACCTCGCGGCAGAGATCAAGGATCTGGCTGTGAAAAAACTCCTTTTTCCGGGCGGCGTCCGGAACCAGTTTTCCCAGGGCATTGATTGCCTCGAACAGTTCGGCGGGCATATTTTCACGCAGCCCTTTGGCGTTTTCCCGGGCAGCAGTCAGGCAGCGGGCGATGGAGTTGATATATTCGGGATTGAACATCAAAAAGTGCATGACGTTTTCGGCGGTCGGTTCGCCGTAGCGGGCGGAGAAAATCTTCATATCGCCGGTGATTTCCACCAGCGGCCGCCACTGATCCACGCCGCTCTGCTGGATGTCGAGGTTCAGGTGATAACTCACTTCCAGAAAGCGGGCGGTGTTGGCGGCCCGTTCGATGTAGCGGCTCATCCACATAATCTGGTCTGCAACGCGGCTCAGCATCGGATTTCCTCCGGCTCGTGTCTGCGGTCGACAACCCAGGTGTCTTTGGTGCCGCCGCCCTGTGAAGAGTTGACCACCAGCGAACCTTTCTTCAGTGCGACGCGGGTCAGGCCGCCGGGCAAGACGTACGAATCGTCACCGCTATGCAGGATGTAAGGGCGCAGGTCAACATGGCGTCCTTCGAAATGGGCGTTGACCAATACCGGTGCCCGCGAGAGGGAAAGGGTCGGCTGGGAGATGTAGTTGCGCGGGTTTGAACGCAGCACGGCGGCAAATTCGGTGCGTTCCTTTTTGGTTGAGGCCGGGCCGATGAGCATACCGTAGCCGCCGGATTCGCTGGCCGGTTTGACCACCAGCTTGTCGAGATTGTCCAGCGTGTATTCCAGTGCTTCCTCTTCAATGCAGAGATGTGTCGGGACATTCGGCAGGAGCGGTTCTTCGCCGAGGTAGTATTTGATCATGGCCGGAACGAAGGCATAGACGACTTTGTCGTCGGCGACCCCGGTCCCGGGTGCGTTGGCCAGCGTCAGGCGCCCTTCGCGGTAGGCCTTCATCATCCCCCGGCAACCCAGAGTGGAGTCGGCGCGGAATACGTCCGGATCAAGAAACGCGTCGTCGATGCGCCGGTAGATGACATCAATGCGCTGCAGGCCGTCAACGGTTCGGGCGCAGACATATTTGCCGTCATAGGTCAGATCGCGCCCTTCGACCAGCAGTGCGCCCATCTGCCGGGCCAGAAAGGTGTGTTCGAAATAGGCTGAATTGTAAACGCCGGGCGTGAGGACGGCGACGTTGGGTTTTTCGACGCCTTCCGGGGCCAGCTTGTGCAGCATTTTCATGAACTGGATGGGATAATCGACCACCCGGCGTACGCCGCTTTTATGGAAGACTTCGGGGAAGTTCCGCTTCATGAGGGTGCGGTCGAGCAGGACGTAGGAGACGCCCGATGGAACGCGCAGGTTGTCTTCCAATACGAAAAAGGTTCCGTGTTCATCGCGCACGAGATCGGTGCCGGTTACGTGCGCCCAGACTCCGCCGGGCGGGTTGAGATCCTGACACTGCGGCAGATAGCCTTTTGAAGAGGTGAACAGCCATTCGGGAACCACGCCGTCGCGGATGATTTCGCGGGTGTGGTAGATGTCGTCAATGAAGCGGTTGACGGCTTTGATGCGCTGTTTCAGCCCGGCTTCGACGCCGTCCCATTCCTTTCCATCGATAATGCGCGGAATAATATCGAACGGAATGGCCCGTTCGGTTCCTTCAGAGGATCCGTAGACGTTGAAGGTGATGCCCATGCTGAGCATGGCGCGTTCACTGGCCGCCTGACGGCGGCGCAGGTCGCCTTCCGGGAGTTTTTCGATGGCCTCCACAAGCAGCCGGGCGCAATCGCGCACCTGCCCCTGATTATCAAAAAGCTCATCGAAAAAACCTTCGGTTTCATACCCTTCAAACGTCATATGCATCCTCACGTATCAAACCAATTTTCGCATCAACTGTGCCATGCGAAAGGGGGCTTCGTTGGGCGGATTGTAACTATAACGGCATCAATGAAAAAAGGAATTTCCGGGCGAAAGGGAGGTTGTTTTTCGCGAATGCTTTTATCACATTATTGTGGTCAATTGAAAAAGAAGTACAAATATGGCTGAGTGATTGGGGCGGTGCGGGATTGCCCCGAAAAGGCGGGCGAGCTGGCCGATACGGTTTCCGAAATTGAAAGCGTTAAACATGCCTACGAAAGCGGCGCCAAAGCCTGCGCGGGGGTGGATTTTTAAATGCCGACGATTTGCATCAGTTTATTTATGTCGAGATATCGCTCAAAATGATCGGCCAGCAAATCGTATTGCGCCTGTTTGAATTCGGCGGCGATCTGCGCGTCTTCGGCGGGATAATCCGGGCTGAGTTTTTTCAGGTAACGGTTTCGGAAATCGGGGAAATCAAACAGCCCGTGGAAATAGGAGCCTTCAATCCGGGCATCCGGCGAAACGGCGCCGTCAGTGTCTTCTATTTTTTCCGTGTTGCGGCTGGTCACTTGAACCAACGGGATTGCGTCAGAACCGAGCGTTGTTTGACCCATGTGGATTTCATATCCGTCAATCACGGTTCCGTCGGCCAGTCGGCCCTGTGAACGGGAGAGGACTTTGCTTTTTTCGAGCGTGGTTTCAATATCGAGCAGTCCGAATCCGGCGGTATTGCCGGGGCAGCCTTCAATACCGAGCGGGTCGTGCACCTGTTTGCCCAGCATTTGATAGCCGCCGCAAACACCGAGTATTTTCCCGCCAAATTCCAATATCGGTTTTTCCCACCTATTGTCTTTCAGCCATTGCAGGTCGAAGCGGACGTTTTTTGTGCCGGGAATCATCAGCGCATCATAACCGCTTAATGAGCGCGGTTTTGAAAGGTAGTGAAACGAAACGTGTTCGTCGCGGATCAGCGGGTTGAAATCGGTGAAATTGGAAATATGCGGCAGGCGCAGGCAGGCGATATTGATTTTTCCGGGCTGCGGCCTTGTCGGCGGATCAATCACGGTTTCGAGCGGCATTCCGTCTTCGGGGTCAATTTCAATGTGGCGGAAATAGGGAATCAGTCCGAGCACCGGCAGCCCGGTTTTCGTTTCAATGTATTCAATGCCGTCATCAAACAGCGATGCATCGCCGCGAAACTTATTAATGATAAAACCGGCCACCCGTTTCCGGTCCTTTTCCGGCATCACTTCCAGCGATCCGATGATCTGCGCAAACACGCCGCCGCGGTCGATGTCCGCAATCAGAATAACCGGTGCGTCGGCGGCGTGGGCGGTTTCAAAATTAACAAAATCGCGCGGCCGCAAATTCACCTCGGCGCACGAACCGGCCCCTTCAATCACAACGAGATCATATTTTTCAATCAGTCGGCTGAGGCTTTCATTGGCTTTGGAAAAAAGGGCGGAGGTGTCTTTAAAATATTCCACCGCATTGGCGTTGCCGATCGCTTTACCCTGCAGTACCACCTGCGAGCCGATATCGGTGTTCGGTTTTAAAAGCACCGGATTCATATCGGTGTGCGGCTCAATTTTACACGCTTCAGCCTGCACCACCTGCGCCCGCCCCATCTCCCCGCCTTCCAAAGTGACGTAGGAATTGTTCGACATGTTCTGCGCTTTATACGGCGCAACATCGAACCCCCTGTTTTTAAAGATGCGGCACAGCGCCGTCACAACGATGCTTTTGCCGACGTCCGACCCGGTGCCCAGCAGAGCGATACATTTAGCTTGTTCAGTTTTTTTCATAGAGAGGCAGAATAATTTTACAGATCCAGCGCGCCCTTTCGGTTCAGCAATAGGGCGATAAAAAACGGGCCGCCTAAAAGGGCGGTGATGACGCCGACCGGCATTTCGACCGGATAAATAAGGGTGCGTGCGAGCGTGTCGCAAAGCAGCAGAAAGGTGCCGCCGAAAAGGAAGG
>QKFE01000043.1 GCA_003252225.1 Kiritimatiellales bacterium
ATCGCCGGGCTGGGCTTAATCGAATAAACCATGTCGGCGCCAAGTCCGTTCATTAATTTTTCAACATTGCACCACGCGCTGGTTGAGACCTTCCGCAGGTTCGGAATGCGTTTTAAAATTTCAGCTTTATTGTGTAGCGGTTCGCAGCAGCCGTAATAGTTCACGCCCCAGCGCTCCATCCAGCGCATATCGTGTTCAAGGGCAAACTCCCAGTGCATATCGGGCGAAACCTCCGAAAAAATCTGCGCGTTGGAACAGCCCCACATTTCGGACGGCTTTACATGTTCCGGTTCATTTTCAAGATTGGGCAGTGTTGAAATATAGCCGTAACCGCCGGAACCGACGCGCACATTCGAATTATCCAGCGAAAGCAGGTTCTGTTCTTCAAACTGATTCAGTTCAACCATCCACGCCTCGACGAGCCGATCAACCAGCGCATGGTATAAATCGGGCTCGTCATAAAGGCCGATCATCGCGTTTTCGATGCCTGTCCAGCGGATGAGGTAATCCCATGGCGTAAACCAGATATGGGTTTGGCCGACAACCTTGATCGGCATCATATCGCCGAACGTTTCCGTAAAGGCTTCCAGCCGGTTTTGCGTGGCCTGCTCATTATGGGTGACCACCGGCATCTGGATTTTTCCGATGTCGTCCATCGATTCAATCTGAACGTTAAAATGGCGCGAAACCACGTCGTTCGAATTGTCGGTTAAAACAATATCGGTGTCTTCAATAATGCCGAAATCGGTGCTGTGAAACGCCTTCGGGCACTCCATCCACGGATTCACCACCATATCGCCGGGCATGTGTTTCCATTGGTAAACTTCTTTACGCAGCACCACCTCCTGCTCGCGCGCCCATTCACCTTCGCATTGCAGTTTCAGCTCGCCGCTCACATCCATTTCATTCCACGGGATTTCATTGATCCAAACCATCGGGCGTTCATTTTGGAGGTCGTTCATAGCCGTCCATTGGCGGATCTTTTCACCGCGTTTCGGATCGCTTCCGGCTTCGGCCTTCTGCTCCGCAAGCGCGCGCAGAATATCGCGGTCTTTTGCTGAAACGGAAATCGGGGCCGATGTGGCAATAGGGGTGTGATGACTGGGATCGTGAAGCATTGTTTTTCTCCTTAAAACTATTTGTGAAGCCAAGAACGTTCAATCTCTTCGATGGTTCGTCCCTTGGTTTCGGGCATGATGAATTTGACCATTAAAAGAAGCAGGACGAGTTCGGCGGCAAACAGGAAATAGAGCGTTCCGGGCGGGGTATTGGATTCAATCACCGGGAAAAACTGGGCGACTGCCGCACTGGTCAGCCAGATGCAGACCGTGGCCAGCGCAATCGCTTTTCCGCGAACCCGGTTGGGGAAGATTTCGGAAACCACCACAAATTTAACGGGGCCGAGTGCACAGGCAAAAAAGGCGACAAACAGGTTGATCGCGGCGACGATCGGCCAGCCCATAATATTTTTTGCAAACAGAGCTCCGATCAGAATCATCGACAGCATGGAACCCGCTGCGCCGACGGCCAGCAGTTTGCGGCGGCCTGCTGAATCGACAAATATGAGCGCAAAAATCGTGGCGATCAGGTTGACGATGGCGATGATTGAAAAGCCGCCGAGCGAACCGCTGAGCCCTAAACCGGCATCCTCAAAAATGCGCGGTCCGTAATAGAATACAACCGAAACGCCGCAGGCTTCCGATAGCACACAAATCAAAACAGCCAACAGCAGCGGGTGGCGGAACCGGCGGGTAAACAGGTCTTTAAAATTCACTTTGCCTTCGGCTGCGAGCGTCTCCTGAATTTCGGAGCAGACGCTCAGCGCCTTTGCGGATCCGTTGATTCGGGCGAGTATTTTTTCGGCTTCGGCGGAGCGGTTGTTCTTTGCGAGCCAGCGCGGGCTTTCGGGGATGAAAAAGGCACAAACCAGAAACAGGATTCCCGGAAAGGCTTCGGCCATAAACATGGAACGCCAGTTTTCATCGACCGCAAACCATTTCCAGAATATGGAAAGGGATTTTGAATCGGCGTTGGCTTCGGCAAAATTAAAAATACCCCAGTTGGCGAACACGCACATCACGATGCCGATGGTGATCGTCAGCTGGAAAAGCGTAACCATGCGTCCGCGGTGTTTTTCGGGGGAGACTTCGGAGATGTAAAGCGGGCAGACCATCGTGGCCGCGCCGATGCCGAAACCGCCCAGCAATCGAGCCATGATTAATTGGTTTGCACTTCCGGCCAGTCCGCTCCACGCGGCGGAAATAAAAATCATGACGGAAGCGGCCATCAGTGTCTTTTTACGGCCGAGGGCATCGGAAATCGGTCCGGCAAACCCGGAGCCGACCGCGCAGCCCCAGAGTACACAGCTGACGAACCAGCCAAGTTGAACGTCTGAAAAACTGAACTGGGTTTTGACCTGCGTAGTTGTGCCGGACACCACGACGGCGTCGTAGCCGAACAGCAGCCCGCCGCATGCGGCGACCAGACAGATAAACCATAAATAGGCCATTGAGCCTTTATCCCTGTGATCTTTACCATTCATACCCACCCCGGTTGGTTTCCATATTTGCGTATTAGTAATGCACGAATTAGCAATTTGTTCCAATGGACATTCGAATGGGTAAAATGGATTATTTCCCGATAATTTTCAGGGATCACAGTATTCAGTTTGGTCGGTATTTTTTAGGGGTGATAAGATGAATATGCAGTCGCGGTGCAAGATTGAAGTTTCGGGGTTCCTTAAAAATGCAGGGATAGCGTTTTCAGATTTGTCTGAAATCCCGCTTCGTCAAATCCGCCATACGCAGCGCGGCGCCTTTCCGGATATGCGGATGGTGCATCTTTCCGCCACGCTGCGGGATCGCTTCCTCGGTGAACCGGTACTGGCGGATCTGCTTTGTACGCGTGTCGGATTTCAAGGCCCGTCGCCCGCTCACTATATCCCGCGGCCAACAGGAAGTTATGACTATATCCTGATCTATTGCACGGATGGGCGCGGGTGGCTGGAGATCGGCGGGCGCGAATGGCGGGTTGAAAAACAGGGGGCGTTTCTGATTCCGCGGCATGTGCCGCACAGTTACGGCGCCGATCCGGATCGGCCGTGGTCAAACTACTGGGTTCACTTTCAGGGGCGGCAGGGCGGCGCTTTCACCGAAATGATTATGCCGGATATTTCGAATCCGGTCATTCACCTGCATAGGCATGAAGAGACCGTTTCGCTGATTGAGCAACTTTACCAGTATATGAGCCAGGTTCATACCTACTCCACGCTGGTTGCCGCAACCGGGGCTTTAAGTCAGCTGCTCGGGGTGATTCAAATGCGGATGCGTTCGTCCGAACAGCGGAACCGGACGGCGGATGAAAATATCGACCGAACCGTCGAATTCATGCAGCGAAATTTAGGGCGCAAATTGACGCTCAAAGATTTGGCGACCCTTGCCGGAATGAGCCCGAATCATTACGGGGTGCTTTTCGGTAAACGCTACTACAGCACGCCGATCGACTATTTTAACCGGATGAAAATTCAGCGTGCCTGCGAGCTGCTGACCACAACCGATATGCGCATCGGCGAAGTCGGCGAACAGCTCGGTTTTCCCGACCCGTACTATTTTTCGCGCCTGTTTAAAAAGGTGATGGGCATTGCCCCGCGCGATTACCGTTAACGGAGATCGGGTAATACCGGGGTGAATTTATAGGTCGGATCTTTCTGCTGTTTTAAAACGGTGGCAATCAATTCCCGGTACGCCGCAAACCAGTTGGGATAGGTCGGGGGCAATTGGCCTTTAATTTTCTCATGCAGTTTGGGGAGGGCGTGGAACGGAACCGCCGGGAACATGTGGTGCTCAATGTGATAGTTCATGTTCCAGTAAAGAAAACGGGTCAGCGGATTGAGGTAAACATTACGGGTGCAGAGGCGGTGATCGCGCACGTTGATTTCGAGCCCGATGTGCTGAATCAGATCCAGTGAACGGCCCAGCGGAGCACCGTAAAAGCGGGCGAAGATCGTGAAAACAACCGGTAGCCAGGTGTGGAATATAAAACAGGACGCAATGATCAGCCCGTGACCCAGCAGCCAGAAGCGCGAACTCCGGATCATTTTCTTCCACTCGTTTTTCGGAACCATCTGTTTCGTGCTTTCGTCAATAATTCCCAGCGCGTGCCGGATCACCGGAACGGGGTTGAACAGGCCGAAAGCAAAAAATTTGGGGATCATTTTCCAAATGGAAACCGGGCGGTAAATTTCAATTTCGGGATCGTCGCCTTCGTGGTACGTGAAGTTGTGGTGCTGCATATGGCCGTAGCGGTTGTGCACCATTTCAACGCCGTTTAAAAAGGAGGAAACCCAGCTCCAAAATTCATTCAGTGCTTTGCTTTTGAACGGCGTTCCGTGGAAGGTTTCGTGCATCATATGGTTCCAGAAACAATAAACGGTTCCGTAGGCGAAAAATGCCGGAATCAGCCAAACGGTTCCGATGGAATAATAGGCCGCGACGCCGAGACTGATCAGCAGCGTCAAATATAGACCGGTGTGAATCAGCCCTTTTGCGTCGCTTTTCTCCATCAGTGTTTTCAGTTCGTCTTTCGGGATTTCGCATTTGAACCAGCGGGGTTTGTCGGTGTTTTTCATTGGGCGTCCTTGTTTATATTAGGACTAAATATAAGTCATGGGTGCCGACGCCGACATGGACGGAAGCCCGGAAAGGATGGACGATTTAACGCATTTCCCGGTAGCAGCGGGGAGTGCAGCCGTACTGCTTTTTGAAGGCGGTGGCGAAATACTGGCTGGTTGAAAAGCCGCAGTCGAAGGCGATGTCGGTGATATTTTTTTCGGGGGCTGTTTTCAGCTGCTCGGTCGCGGCGGAAAGGCGGAGCTGGTTTAAATACTGCATCGGGGTCTGATTGGTGATTTGGCGGCAGTAGTGGACGAAGCGGGTGACGCCGAGGCTGCAGCAGTCGGTCATGGATTCGAGCGTCCACTCTTCTGCAATACTGCCGCGCAGCGCATCGAGAAAGAGTTCAACACTGCGCTGGGCATCGGTCAGCGATTTGGTGCGCGAAGCGTTTTGTTCCCGGAACAGTTCGAGCAGGTGGAGCAGCAGTTCGTTGGCATAAACGGCAAGCCGCGACGGGCTCTTTTTTTCGCGGATGGTTTGGCCGATCTGCCGGAAACAATCCTGTATTTCATCGCTGGCGGCCCAGACCGGCTGTTCGTTTTCGCGCAGATAGGCGGTCAGTTCATTCAGGTCTTCGGGCATAATAATCAGCCAGCCGGGCCACCGCCATTCCTGATGGGGCTGTCGTACGCCGACATCGATGATGATCCAGTGCAGGCGGCCGATGCCGATATTCGGGTGCCCCAGTTTATGCGGCTGCCACGGGCGGGTGATGGCCAGCGATCCGGCGTGTAAACCGAGTTCCTTTCCGTTGACGGAAAAGGGCATATTCCCGGTTTCGAGGAAGGTCAGTTCAATGCCTTCATTGCGGTGCCACGGCAGCCCCCATTTCTGCTCCTGTTTGGCGTCCCAATAACCGACTGATTGGAGGCCGGGCAGCACGGCGTCGGGAATCCGCTCTCCGGGATAGGTTGCGCGGCCGATTGCGGCCAGTTCCAGTTCACCTTTTTTAACCGCTTCAATCAGCGGTTCACAGGAATCGGCGTGGTAGGTTTTTCCGTGCTCTTTGTAAATTGGGGCATGTTGCTGGGCCAT
>QKFE01000088.1 GCA_003252225.1 Kiritimatiellales bacterium
CAACATCCAGCGGAGCGGCATTGATGTTTACGCGGCGGATTTCACCGTTGCCGTGCTTCTGGGCATAAACTTCTTTCACCGTGTCGTGAATAAACTGCGCATCATATTTCGGGTGCTCGCCATAAACCAGAATCAGCCGTTTATGCCCCTTATTCACCAGCGCTTCGATTTCGTTGTCGAGCTCCGGCATGGTCAGTGTTTTGCGGGCAACCTCTTTATTGGTGCAGCGGAAGCCGCAATACTGACAGTTGTTTACGCAGTCGTTGCCGATATACAGCGGGGCAAACAGAACAATACGGTTTCCGTAAACGCGCTCTTTAAGCGCTCGCGCGCCCTCAAAAATCTCTTCCACCAGTTCCGGCGATTCGGCGTTGATCAGCACCGCCATCTCTTCCGGGTTCAGCCGGTTTTTATCCAATGACCGCCGGATCACTTCCCGCACCCGTTCCGGTGCCGGATTCTTCGTCTTTTCCAGCCAGTCAAAAATCTCGCCCTCAGGAATGAAACTCTTCAAACCCTCGGTATCAATTTTCGGCAATCCACTCATTTTCTTTTCCTTGTTTGAACCGCAAAGACGCCAAGAACGCCAAGCGGAATCGAATCAGTAATTCTATTTAATTAGTTGTAAGAACAATTCGTTTAATCCCATCTCGCAGTAACGGAACATTAAAGTTGAGCAGTAGTCCCAATGTTTTTCCGGTTGCCTTTAAATATGAGATAACCTGCGCATGATGAGTGGGATGCAGCGAGTCGACGGTCTTCAACTCAACGATCAATTCATCTTCAACAAGCAGGTCAATTCTTCCTTCACCAACCTGCAACCCCTTATAATTCACAGAAACCGCCGCCTGTTGCTCACAAGCAACATTCCGCAACCGCAACTCCTCAGCCAAAGCATTCTCATATACAGACTCCAGATAGCCAGGCCCCAGCGTCCGGTGAACCTCAATTGCGGCATCAACAACTGTTTTAGCTAATTCATTCTCTCGTGCAGAAGGTTCTCTCATAACAGCCTCATCTCTTTGCGTTCTCAGCGCCTTTGCGGTTCCAGACATTCCTCATAAGCCAGCAGCGCTGCGGGGAACGGTGAAAGCACCCGTTTCAAAACACCCTGTGTTTGGGAGATGCACAGTCCGTAATTGGTGATCGGCACACCGGCGGCCTCGCACTTTTCAATACGGCTTAAAACCTCGCGCCGGTTCTGCATACAGCCGCCGCACTGCACCGCCAGTTTGTATTCCGAAAGGTTGTCCGGGAAATCGCGCCCGGAATAGACATCGATTTCAACATCGACGCCGACATACTGCCGCAGCCAGCGCGGAATCTTCACCCGGCCGATATCATCTTCCAGTGCGTGATGGCTGCACGATTCCGCAATCAGCACTTTATCGCCCGGTTCGAGTTTGTCGATCGCCGCCGCGCCCATTGCAAATTTCCGCAGGTCACCTTTAAGCCGCGCAAACAGGATTGAAAAGGTTGTGCAGGGAATATCGGGCGGGGTATCCGCGACCATTTTTAAAACCATCTGCGAATCGCAGATTGCGACGTCCGGCTTCTGTTTCAGCATCGAAAGCATGTGCGCATATTCGCGCTCTTTACAAACCAGCGTCGCCGCATCGTTATCGAGCGCATCGCGGATCGTCTGCACCTGCGGCAGAATTAAACGGCCTTTCGGCGCCTGCAAATCAATCGGCACAATCAGCATCGCCAATCCGCCCGGCTTCACCAAATCCCCCATTAATGGCGGCGGGGTGATAAATTCATCGGGGCAAACCCGCAGCAGTTCGGCTTTGAGGGCGGAAAGCACTCTTTCGCGGGAACTCGTTTCAGTTGAGTTCACCCAGAGCATATTTTCCGCCGTTGCGTCTTTGCGGTTAAATAAGTCCGCTTTGTTGGCAATCCGGATCACCGGTATTTTTTTCGCTTCGGCTTTCGTCTCCACTGCTTCTTCAAATGCCGTTCGTTTACTGCCTTCGTGCAGCAGCAGAATCACGTCCGCCCGGTCAAAAACGCGTTCCGTGCGGTCGATTCGTTTTTCGCCGAGTGCGGTCCTATCGTCAATACCCGCCGTATCGAGAAATACAACCGGGCCGATCGGCAGCAGTTCCATCGGCTTTTCAACCACGTCGGTAGTTGTTCCGGCCTGTTCCGAAACGATCGAAACATCCTGCCCGGCAATCAAATTCAGGAAACTCGATTTGCCGACATTTGTCCGGCCGAACAACGCGATGTGCAGCCTTAAACTTTTGGGTGCTGTTTTCATTATTCAATTCTCTAACCGCAAAGACGCAAAGTTCGCCAAGCAAACCATATTTAAATCCTTTGTGCCCTTAGCGTCTTTGCGGTTCAAATCATCGGTGTCCCAATGCCATTAAATTTTGCGGGTTCAGTGTTTTTTCAACCAGCGCTTCCCCCAGCTCCGAAATCAGATACTTCCTGAAATCGGATTGCGCTGTATTTTTAAACGCCTCAATCAATTCGGTTGCTCTCTCGTATCCGATTGAAGGCAGAAAGGCGGTGATCATTTCAATGGAGGCATTGAACTGTTTTTCGCACTCTATTTCATCTGCGGCAATTCCTTCGGCATGATTTGCCAGCATTCCGCAGGCGGTGCCGAGCAGCTCCATCGATTCCAAAAGCGCGGAAGCCAGCAGCGGCATAAATTCGTTGATCTGCAGACTGCCGCGCGAGGCGCATTCGGTGACGATAAAATCGTTGGCCTGAACTTTGATCCCAATCTGCATCACGCTTTCGAGAATTACCGGATTTACTTTGCCGGGCATAATCGAAGATCCGGCCTGTACGGCGGGCAGTTTTATTTTCCGGTTCATGTGCAGCAGCCGCAAATCACCGCCTATTTTCAGCAGGTTGGCGGCGCAGGCTTTCAGAATACCGGATACTTCGACAAAGGCGTCGGCGTTTGCCGTTTGATCAACCAGGTTTTCGCCGCGGCTCAAACCCAGCCCGGTCACTTCGCGCAATTTATCGGTGACTAAAAAGATATAACTGCGCGGTGCGGTCAGCCCGGTGCCGACGGCGGTGCCTCCGAGATTAATTACGCGAAGCCGCTCTTCGCATTTAAAGGTGCGCCAGCGGTCGCGCGCGAACGCTTCGGCAAACGCGCCGAATTCTGCACCGAGCGTCAACGGCACGGCTTCGACCAGCTCGGTTTTTCCGATGGTGGGAATATGCGCGAATTTCTGTTCCAACCGCTGAAAAACACCCTGTAATTTTTCGATCTTTTCGGCGAGTTCGCGCAGCCCGTAAATGGCGGCTATTTTTACGGCGGTCGGATAAACGTCGTTGGTCGATTGGTGCAGGTTGACGTCTTCGATCGGATGTATCTTTTGCCCGTAACGTTTTGATGCGCCGGAAGCCAGAACTTCGTTTACGAACATATTAGTGCTTGTTCCCGCCCCGCCTTGCAGAGCAGGCAACGTAGACGCGACGCCCTCGTCGCGTGTCCCGCCCATTTGAAAACGCGACGAGGGCGTCGCATCTACATTAACGAAGCTGGAAGCTTCGTCTATAACCGCCTGTGCTTTTTCGGCATCGAGAAATCCCAGCTCCTTATTGGCGAGCGCGCAGGCTTTTTTAACCAGCGCCAGCGCGGAAATCAGCGAAGCAGGAACGGGCGTGCCGGGAATCGGGAAGTTTTCGAGCGCGCGCGCGGTGTGTATCCCCCACGGCGCATCGGCCGGAATTTCCTTTTCCCCTAACAAATCTTTCTCAATTCTCATTTCCATAATTTCCATTAACCACGAATTAATCGAATCATCACGAATCCATTCCCTATTCGAGTTCATTCGATTAATTCGTGGTCACCCTGCCTGATTTGAAGATTCAGTACATTGACGGGGATCAAGACTACTGATTTTTGAGAGCATGGATTTGACGGAGACCCCGGAAATGCGGCCCAGTTTCCCGGTGAGTGCGCCGAGCTGGTCGGTGGTGGTGTCAACGACGAGAGTGATGGCCGAGCAGTTGCGTTCAGGGCAGGGGACGCCGGTACGCGCGAGTATCATATCGCCGAATTCGGAGAGCAGATTGTTCACCGTCGCCGCGTTTTTTTCGCGGTCTTCAATAATCAGGCCGACAAAGCCGAGTCGTTTTTCCATTTCGGGCTCCTCTGTTCCGTTAAACGAAACCTTCAGATTCTGTTTTAGATTCCTTGCGATCCGCTCTGGCCGACCGCGCAGAAGAGCAGGCACTCTATTTAAATGCCGATCGTTGGCAAGATTGAAGTCGCCCCGGTTCTTTATCGAGATTGCGTTCAAACAAAAAAGCGCCGGAAAATCGGGCGATATTCTGTCTGAAAATCGGGCGGTTAATAGTCAAGTTCTTTGGGGCGGGTCGGCCAGCAGCGATTCCCCTCCTGGTCAAACGTTTTTCCGACGGGAAGCTTCCGTATATTATCGAGCTTTTCAAACCACCATTCTCGGGTCGTTTGGTACGCAATGATTTCACCGCGCAAATCAGTCACCACGACCATATAGCCGGCAAATTTTTCCCCGCGCCGTATTCCGCTCGGAGCAATATAGTTTGTCAGCATGAGATCTTCAGCGCCCGGAATTACAACAGTTCGCTTGTTCTCATTGTTGAGGTTGAATGTCTTTTTTCGGTAATCAATGAGAATATTCTGATCGCCATCCACCTCAACCGCCATCACAAATACTTCAGCGGTCAACTCTTGATCATACGGATTGGCAGAGGTCTGTTTAATCTGAGTGGAAAAGGTATTATAGAGGGACTCCGGCGGAGGCTGATCATTTTCAAACCATTCGGTAAGCGGTGCATACGTAAACTGCCGGGTCTGTCTAGTAAAGGAAAAGTCGAGTTTCGGAGGCTGGCAGAGGTCGATATAGACCATATCATCCTCACTGATCTTCACTTTGGGAATCTTGATGAGTTCCCCGCGTTTTCCTTTAAGTGCAACTTTATCGCCGATCACGGAAACAAACTCGGCCTCCATAGTTTTCCCGTCGTTTAGGGTCCAGGTACGGAGCTCTCCAGCAAAAGAGGCCATACAGGCCAATCCAGCTATAAAAATAAGAAGGGGCTGTTTCATCATCATCTCCCTAATAATCCCGGAAAACAGGTCCGTTGGTCAGACAGAGCTCGCCGGGCGGCAAATATTTATAAATTTCTTCAAGTTGATCGCGGGATAACTCTTCGGTTTTAAAGGCCGGAAGCAACGGACCGCCCTGCTTGGTTTTCGGATATTCAACCCCCTCAACTTCGACCAACAATGCTGCCGACATGATGCCGCCACCCCATTCGCCAAAATAGATTTCCATATCCTTCGGCACACCGGCCTTCAGTTCAATCCAGTCGCCAACAGCCATTCCCATCCCGACGCAGCCATATTTTCCGGATTGGGAGTCAGAAGACTGCCAGTAATCAAGCACGGCAAGGCGATCTTCCCATCCGTTCAACAGCACATGCTTGCCATCCACAAAAACATCAATATAAGCGTCCCCGGATCCCCAGAAACGGAATTTTATATCTTCGGGGTAAACCAGCTTTCCTTTGTAGTTCACAAAGAAGCAGTCACCCTCTTTTTCTGGTTCGCCAAATAGGCCCGGTGCCATGCGCGAGGGAACCTGCGGAACAATAAAGTGGGTTGTATAGAGTTTTTTGGGTGAACGGTAATAGGGAGAAAGCACTGATTTTTTAAACCCTTT
>QKFE01000047.1 GCA_003252225.1 Kiritimatiellales bacterium
CGAATTTAGGATTAATTGTCGTTTCAAATTGGTTGCGTCTTCGCTGCGCAGGGAAATCTGGGTTGTGTACAAATGTCGATTCCGTACTTTGGATAGTATTGAGACAGAACGTTACGGGTGACCTGCCGTGCGCATAAACTTCGTCCGAATCAACCGGCGTTTTCACCGTAAGGGCCATGCCCCGATTGGGCAAAATTTATTCTGTGTTCTCATCAAGTATAAAATCAATAGTTTCCCTTATTTCTGGAGGCGTATTCACAAATTTCATTCTCTTGTATGCGCTCATTCCCAAGGTTTTTATAGGTGATGCCAACAGGGCGCTAAGGAAGCTGTGTGGGGCACTAGAAACGCCATCAAAATCGATCACAATCTCTTTGTGTGAGTTTGCGGCAGGAAAGATCTTGTTATCTCGGCAACGAATCGCCGCAGGTTTGTATTCCGCAAATGAGCCGAATTCATTTTTAATGTTTAAGTAAAAACGGTTGTCTTCCTCTTTAAGCTCAGCTTTCCGCTGTTCAGAATACGCTGCAGTCCGAAATTCTTGCATTAAATTGTGTAATTGTAGAGTCGGATCGGATCCAAGGCTTATTGTCACTAGAACGAACGTTCCGGGCCACCTGTTATTCAGTGTCTTTCCCGTAATGTCTCGTGGTGATACATGCAAGAGTCCATTGCCAGATACGATGTGCATGCTTGCATTAAGGCGACGGATGATATTGCTAGATATGAATAATCCTACCCCTGCATTATTCTTGTCCTTGTAGGGGTCTGTACTTGCAAATGTGCCGGACACTTGCGGGCGAATCGCCAGCTTGATTGCAGCCTCGTCAGACTCTTGCCCAGGATAAGCCTGCTCAATGTGTTTTTTTATCCCTATGCCTAGATCTGCAATAATGAATTGTAGTTCATTCCTTCCTTTATAGTATGTAAATTGCGCAAGCGAAGGGAATTGGCAGTCGTGGCCTTTGTGGTTGTAATGAGCATAGCCATGCTCCATCGTGTTGTATAATAGTTCACTTAAGATATATCTCAGAGTTTTCTCGTACTCTATATTGAATCCCTTTGTGAATTCTTCACTGGTTTGAATAACTTCCTTAAAATCATCACCATCTCGTACTGCGATTGTTGGCTTTAGATCGCTACCTTTTAATTTTTGCGTTTTCGACTTTAAAACGGGAATAGCTCCTCGACCACCAATCATTCTCCACATGCTACTGGCACCTTCTCCATCCTCGGATTCGATAACAGAGACGTGGCAATTCTTGGAGACGAGGTGCCAGATGTAAGGAATCAGTAGGGCAACAGCTTGATAGTTAGCGGCGGTGCATTCGCTGAGGTCGATTTTTACCTGCTGGTCATGAAGATCCCATCGAAAAAAGGAAAGGAGGTTGTCGAACACGAAAACATCATGATCCTTGAAGGCGAATCCCTGAGGTAAAGTTAAGGTTACTGCATTTTCTTTCTTTAATTTACGCTCATACTGGTACATTGCATCCTGCAGATCTGTGTTGAGGTGTGTTTTTTTCATAACATGTTCAACAGTGGCTTAGATGGAACTTTCCCCCTATTCCGCCGGGATTTCGGTGGTTCCGCCGCGGGCAAGCTCGGTGGCAAGGGTACGGCCTTCGGAGCACATGAAGGTGATGACGGTGGTGTCGATGGCGGTGGAGACGATGATGGCGGGATCTTCTTTGGTGGAGACCCATTCGCCGGCAATTTCGATCATCACCGGGATGATTGCGGACTGCCCGACTTTCCGGCCGAGCGGCTCGCTCATTTGCAGCTGGAGATCGGGATTGCTGACGGCGACATGCAGGGAATCGCCCTCTTCGCTGGTCATCACGAAACAGGGTTCGTTCACGGACATCAGCAGGTCGTATCCGAATTTCCCCGGCTCAAAACAGGCGTATGCCACGGCGCCGTTCTGCACATCTTCGACGACATGCGCGGTGGAATCCTGCCGCAGGATTTTCAGCGGCGGCAGCGACGAAATGAGGGTTTCGAGTTCCTGCGAATTACTGGCATCGGTCTGCGGATAAACGGCATACGCATAGGATGCTTTTTTGGGAGCCGTGCCGTGATCGATCCACGCTTTGGCAAAATTACCGACCTGTTGCGGCGCGCCCGATCCGCGGCCGGATCGCAGTGAATAGCGGTTGCTTGGCGACGTCTGTTCGCCGACGGAAACTTCGACTTTTGAGCCGCCGAAGATTTTATAGCCGTTGCCGTTGGGGTCGATTAAAAGCGCGCCGTCGTCGAAATACTGGGTGTCGCTGAGCTGACCGACCTGATTCTGAAACAGGGTGGTGTGAACCGGATGCGCCCGGTCGCGCGCAACGATATCCGAGCCCAAACAGAGCAGCTGGCGTCCGAAACAGAAGACGGATTTATGGGCCTGCAGACCGCCCTCGAACGACATCTCTTCTTCTATGCCGTTCACCACGCTGAATCCTTCGGCTTCGTTGAGTTTCATCGCCCAGACGCCGTTGCCGTTAAGTGCGCAGCCGCCGGCAAAACGTTCGAGGGGGTGGTAGCGGACAACGGCCTTTTCCGGTTCGAGTTCAGCAAACGGCAGTTCGATGGTGGTGGCTCCGGGGGGATGGTTCCAGTCCCAGCCGGCTTCAACATAGCCGGCTTCTTCGGGCGATTTATTCGGAAGAATCTGCACGACGCCGCTGGATTGGTAGCGGCCGTAGCGGTTATTTTCCGGCTCGATTTCGGAAGCCCAGACATAGCGGCTGCACCCTTTAATACTGACCGCCCAGTCGTTGAACCGGTGAATCGAAAGCGCGGCATACGGGAAGATCCAGTGCCCGACAGGTGGCTTTTCGGAGAGATTTTTACGGTCGAACAGCTGGCGCATATACTGGTTTTCCGGTTTGCCCCAAAGGCGCAGGTAAGCCGCCGCGATGTCAGGATCCAGCTCGTCGGAACCGTCCGGCGTTCCGCTGGCGGCGAGGGAAATACAGGCCTCTTTCAGATAGCCGATATTCCCGCCGAGCGGATGAGCGCCGGAAAGGCCGAGCCCCCAATACGTCGGGTTGCTGTAAATCGTCGCCGCAAGAAATGCGCGCTTAAAATTGGCGTGCGCGGCTTCGCTGATCCGGAATTCGGTTCCGGCCAGTGCTTTCATGCAGACGGGAATACGGTCAAATGCGCCGAGCGCAAAGGCGGGGTAATGCCCCCAGTTGTGCCATGCCGTGCCGTCGGGCCGAAAGCCCTGACTGTCCGTCAGCGCCAGCGCCGAAGAGAGGTGATTTGAAAACATCCGCATCAGCGCCGCATGTTTATCCCGGTTATCGGTCAGAAAGGTGGACATCAGGCGGTACATCGTATGGGTGTTGTACACTTCGAGGTCGGATTCCAAATGAGCCGGATTGAGCGTTATGCCGAAATCAAGCTGCCAGCGGACGGCATCCCCAACTGCTTCGAGCAGCCCGTTTTCTTTCAGCGCACGGCGCATCACGAAAAAAGCGGTCTGCAGTTCGCGGGAGCTGTAACCGGCCAGATAGGCCGTGCCCTGCGAACTGCCCGCCGCCCAGCCCTGATCGAGGAAATACCGGGTTCCCGCCATGAAAAGCCGGATCAGCTGTTCGCGTTCTTTTTCCTCCGCCGTCGAAAAACATTCATTGGCCAGATCGAGCATGATTTTCCCGAATGTTCTGAAATCGACATATTCCGGTTCACCGTCAAACCCTCTGGCATACTGAACCGATTCAACCTGAACCGGCAGTTTCAGCGGGCGGGGCGACCCGTTCTGCGCCAGAATCCCCTCTTCGAGAAACCGGCCGGCAAAATAACCGAAACCGGCCGGTTCCGCCGGTTTGTGATAGCAAAGCCCCCAAAGCGGGGCCTCCACTTCGAGAATATCCGCCCAGATTTCCGGTGAAATCGGCTCCGGCTCAACCGCCTGCAGCATCTCCCAATGCGTCACCTTCGGCATCCAGGGATCGCGCACCTGCGCGCCGCCGTTGCGGACAAACGGAACCTCAAGGCCGGGGTACGGATAGCGGTCATCGATGTACTGCCCGAAAACAATATCATCAAACCAGAGCGAGCCCTCCATTTTCGGCGCCGTGAAAACAATCGACTTCACCGTATAAGAACGCTCTTTGCGCGGACTCCGCCCCTTCATTTCATAAAAAGGAACCCAGACCGTCCGCCAGCCCTCAAACCCCAGATTCAGGTCAAAGTGAACCCTTTCATTAAACGAAACCCGCAGAAAATCATTGGTCGGCGTTTCATTATAAACCGACATCACAAACGTCGGACTCGAGGGGTATTGCGAACCGGAAACCGCCCCGCTCTCCTCTTCGGAAAGCACCCGGATATTCGAAACCGTCATCGGCGCATTCGGCCTGAAACTCCATTTCAGCGACTGATTCCCGAACATCGCCCGGTTTGTCGAAACCTCAATCCCGTCCGCAAAAAAATGCTGGAAATCCGTGACGCGCTCGAACGACGCCGCCGTCAGCTCATTTTCGGCCGCAACCGCGCCGACAGCCGCCCCGCCCCATAACCCGGCAGTCAGAACCGCCCTGACCCAATTCCTACCGTTCAATTCGCAAACCATAATTTCCGCCCCCGCCCGGCACATCCGCCGGAATCATCTACTGGTTTAAACCGCAAACACGGGGGAATACTTGCAAAGCGCTCCCCCGATTTCAAACCTTTGGCAAAGAAGAAATCGGGCCAAAACGAAAAAAGCCCCGCAGAAACGGGGCCGAAAAATGGAGCCGGCGGTCAGAGTCGAACTGACGACCAACGGATTACAAATCCGTTGCTCTGCCACTGAGCTACGCCGGCAAATACTTGTTTTAACTGAGTTTCATTGGGGATTCCGTTTGCCAAAACATTATGCTACTTCTGACTTGTAACCCCAAGTTGTAACCCAGTAATTTTGTTTTATGAAAACAAAACATCCCACCAACCAAAATCAGCAGGATTTAAAGCGTGTCGGAGAATGCCTATACCGTGCCCAAAGTTCAAACATTTATTACGCGATAATTAAACGGGGCGGCAGACAGATAAAACGCTCCCTAAAAACCACAGACGGAGCACTGGCTCGTCGCAAACTGAAAGACCTCAAGGATCAGGCCGCTGCACTTTCAACCAACGGAACCAGCAAGGCCTCTTTTAAGGAAGTTGCCCAATGCTGGCAGAAATCAGCCACCATGACCATGAAGCCATCATCTGCCACGCGACAGGAAGGAATTGTTAAATCTCTATCCAAAACCTTTGGCTCGATACCGGCACGAAAAATTACTAAGGCTATGATCGAAGAATGGGCGTCGATACGGAGCAAGGAACGATCCGCCAGAACCTACAATTATGAGCGGGAAGGACTGGTTCGGATTCTTGACTATGCTCAACGGGAGGGATTGATTCTCGACAATCCGGCACGCGTGTTAAAACGGCTAAAAATCCGACAGGAGAAACCCATTATTCCAACAAAAAATGAGTTTTCCGCGTTGATTTCCGGACTCCGGACAATCCAGCACAATAACACTAAAGACGCGGCCGATCTATGCGAGCTGCTCGCTTATAGCGGGTGCCGACTAAGGGAAGCCACCTCGATTTGCTGGAGTGATATTGATTTTAATAAGAAGCAACTCACCGTCACCGGCGGCGCACGCGGCACAAAAAACCATGAGGCGCGAACCATCCCCCTGTTTCCCGCATT
>QKFE01000095.1 GCA_003252225.1 Kiritimatiellales bacterium
AAAGGGCGGACTCATTGAAATCCGGGAAGGCAGCATTGACGGCCCCATTTTGGGCGAAGTGGATATCCCGGAAACCCCGAGTAACTATTTTTATGAAAACGCCTCCTGCAAATTTGATGAACCGGTTTCGGGGGTGAAGGACATTTATTTCGTTTTTCTCGGCCGCGCCGGAACCCTGCTGAATTTTAACTGGTTTACTTTTGACGGGATTGAAAAGCAGGCGCTTCCGGCTGTGCCTGCTTCCGCGGTTGCGGGGAAACAGAAAAAGGCCGGTTCTGCCAGCTCCCCGGCTCCGGTTTATTCGGTTCCGGTTGACGGCAGCTTCATCGTTGAAGGGGAGGATCTCGCCGATAAATCGGAAGAGGTTCGGGTGATTACGAAAAATGCCGGGTATCGAGTTGTGGGTTATATTACGCCGGGAAGCCGTTTGGAATATGAGGTCGTTGTTCCGAACGAAGGGCGGTACGAAATCAACTTCCATTATTCAAAGGGCATTAAAGGTTCCAGCGGAATGAAGCTGTTTGAAAAGAATAATCCCGGAAAACAGCTGGGGGTTTTTGAATTTGAATCGACCGGTAATTTTGATGATTTCGGCACGATGATTTCATCCCCGGTTCATTTGCAGAAAGGGCGGCAGACGCTGGTGTTGGAGGCCTACGGCTCGGAGAAGTATGTTGCCGATATTGACAAAATGACCTTTATTCCCGTGCGGTAGCCGGAGCGGGGCCCCCTCCCCGCGCCCCACCCCCGCTTATTTTTCAAACACCCGCTGCGCTCAAGGCACGAGGAGCACGAAGCTTGGAGCTCTTCGTGCCTTTGTGTTTAAAATGGGTTGCGGCTTCGTCGCACTGTGGTATTGGTTTCCCGGTTTATTGGGGAAGTTTGAATGACGCTCGAAGAATTTGGATTCAACGCTTTTTTTGCCGGTCAGATTGAACCCGGCTCCGATTTCACCGTCGCGCGCGTGACGGCGGTGCATAAGGGCGAGTGCGAGGTTTCCGACGGCGAGGAAACCTGCCCGGCTAAAATGACGGGGCGGCTGCGCCACCAAGCGAAATCAAAGCGCGATTATGCCACCGTCGGCGACTGGGTACTGGTTAAAAATTTCGGCGGCGAGGATTTCGCCTCCATTCATCAGATTCTTGAGCGGCAATCCGAACTGAAGCGTAAAACCGCCGGCCGTACCACCCGCGTTCAGCTGATCGCCGCAAACATCGACACCGCCTTTATTATGCAGACCGTCGGTCCCGGTTTTAATCTGCCGCGGTTGGAGCGCTATTTGGTGATGGTCAATGAGAGCGGGATTGAACCGGTGATTCTGCTGAGTAAAACCGACCTGCTCAGACCCGAAGAGCTGGCCGTGAAAATCGCCGAAGTCGAAGCGCGGATGCCCGGCGTCCGGCTGTTTGCTTTCAGCAACAGCGATCACGAAGGGATCGAGGAAGTGGAAGAGCTTTTTGAGCCGGGAAAAACCTACTGCATCATCGGCACCTCCGGCGTCGGGAAGACAACCCTGCTCAATAATCTGCTCGGCGAAGAGGACTATCTGTTCACGTTGCCCGTCCGCGAATCCGACGGTAAAGGCGTCCACACCACCACCTGGCGCGAGTTGATAACGCTCGATAACGGCGCGCATGTCGTCGATACCCCCGGAATGCGCGAACTCGGAAATATGGACGTGAATGAAGGGATCGAAGAAACCTTCGACGATATCGCAGAGCTTTCCGCTCAGTGCAAATTTAACGACTGCTCGCATGTGAATACCAAAGGCTGCGCCGTAATCGATGCCGTTGAAAACGGGGTGCTTTCCGATGCGCGCTACAACAACTATGTGCGGCTGATCAAAGAGGCGGCTTTCCACGAACAGTCCGCCCTCGAAAAACGCGAACAGGATCGGAAACTCGGGCGGTTTTATCGTTCCGTGATGGCCGATAAGAAAAAGAATTCGGGGAAATATTAGATTAATTTAGAATGTAGAATTGAGAAAGAAGAATGGTCGGCGGGATGTTCCCGCACCCTTTTTAAAAAGGCGTCGCAGACCCGAAATTCTTCATTCTAAAATCTTCATTCTTCATTTCAGGGAGGAACGACCGTGGAATATGTTTTTGAGACGGAAATGATGGTGCGCGACTACGAATGCGACCTGCAGGGGATTGTGAATAACTCGGTTTATCAAAACTATCTCGAACATGCCCGCCACGAATTTCTCCACTCCGTCGGACTCGACTTTGCCCAGCTTTGCGCCGAAGGAATCGACGCCGTCGTCACCCGTATCGAAATCGACTACAAATTCCCGCTGAAACCGCGCGATGTTTTTACCGTCAAAGTCGGTATGCACAAAAACGGTCGCCTTCGCTTCGTCTTTGATCAGGCCATTGTCCGCAAATCCGACGGTAAACTGATTATCGAAGCGCAGGTCACCGGCGTACTCACCAAAAACGGCCGCCCGATTTCGCCCGACATTTTTGATGCGGTGTTTTCCGCTAAAGGCTGAGAACTTTAGATCGCCATCTGACTCTTACAATTTTGTGCTTTGTATGCGGTGGGGGTTCATAAAAGGTGAATTCCCTTGCTGGACATCTATTTAGACGCGTTGAGGGGTTGACTTGCCCGGCACGTCTGGGCAAATTACCCCGCTATTTTACCTGAACCCCATTACGAGGTTTTTTTCATGAGCAGAAAAACGACTATTTATAAGGAAGAGCAGCTGAACACATTTGGTATGCCCGAAGGGCGCGGACTTTACCGTGCCGATTACGAGCACAGCAGCTGCGGCATCGGTTTTGTGGCCAACCTGAAAGGCCTGAAAAAGCACGCGGTCATCACGGATGCGCTGAACATGCTCGGCCGCATGGAGCACCGCGGCGGAACCGGTTTTGATATTAAGTCGGGCGACGGCGCCGGCATCCTGTTCCAGATTCCGCACGAACTGTTTATGGAAGAGTGCCCGAAGGCGGGCATTAAGCTGCCGCATTTCGGTGAATACGGTGTCGGCATGACCTTCTTTCCGAAAAACAAGGTGCAGCAGGCTCAGTGCAAGGAAATCGTCGAGCGCAACCTGAAAAAAATGGGGCTGCCGCTGCTCGGTTACCGCGTTGTGCCGGTCGATAATTCGGACCTTGGCCGCGATTCCGCCGAAACGGAACCGAGCGTCCAGCAGATTTTTATCGGCAAGCCGGAGGGAATGTCGGTCGAAGAGTTTGACCGGAAGCTGTTCGTTTTCCGCAAATATACCGAGCGCGTCGCCGGCGAAACCGTGCAGGGTCTCGGTTCGGACGGTCTGAACATTATTTCCTGCTCCTACAAAACCATTAACTATAAGGGGCAGCTCGTAACGGCGCAGGTGCCGAAATATTTCCTCGACCTACAGAACGAATCCGCCGTTTCCGCGATTGCGCTGGTGCACTCCCGTTTTTCAACCAACACCTTCCCTTCGTGGAAGCTGGCGCAGCCGTTCCGCTATATCGCCCATAACGGCGAAATCAACACCAACAAGGGCAACATCAACTGGATGCGCGCCCGCGAAATCCTGCTCGAATGCACCGCCTTCTCCCGCGAAGAGCTGGAGATGATTTTCCCGATCTGCGATGTCAAAGCGTCCGACTCCGCCAACCTCGATATGGCGATCGAAATGCTGGTGCTTTCCGGCCGTTCGCTGCCGCATGTGCTGATGATGCTCATCCCGGAAGCGTGGCAAAATCAGCCGGATATGGATCCGGCCAAGCGCGCGTTTTACGAATTTTACTCCGCGATGATGGAGCCGTGGGACGGCCCGGCTTCAGTCTGCTTTACCGATGGTGTGCTTGTCGGTGCAACACTCGACCGTAACGGCCTGCGCCCTTCGCGCTATTGTGTGACCAACGATGACATGCTGATTATGGCGTCCGAATCCGGCTGTATCGATGTGAAACACGACGAGGTCAAAATCCGCGGCCGCCTGCAGCCGGGCAAAATGTTTGTGGCCGACCTCGAACAGGGCCGTATTATTTCCGACGACGAATTGAAGGCGGATCTCTGTTCCCGGCAACCGTATCAGGAGTGGATCAACCAGACGATGGTGCATCTGAAGGATCTGCCTTCCCCGGTGGAGTTTGAACTGCGCCAGCCCGATCCGAAAACACTGTTCAAGCGTCAGCAGACCTTCGGTTTCACCTACGAAGACATCAACGAAATTCTCCGCCCGATGGCTACCACCGGCAAAGAGCCGCTCGGTTCGATGGGTGCTGATAATCCGTTGGCGGTGCTGTCTGACCGTCCGGTGCAGTTATCGCACTATTTCAAGCAGCTCTTCGCGCAGGTCACCAACCCGCCGATTGACCCGATCCGCGAGCGCGTCGTGATGGATCTGCGCACGTATGTCGGCGGTTTCAAAAACATCCTGACCGAATCGCCGGAGCATTGCCGCCGTATTGCCATTTCCCAGCCGGTGCTGACCAATGAAGATCTGGCGAAACTGATTTACATGGATCACAACCATTTCCAGACCAAACGGCTGGAAATTGTTTTCCCCGCCAACGGGAAGCCGGGCGTTCTTGAAAATACGATCAAGCGCGTCTGCCGCTATGCCGAGGATGCGATCGATGAGGGGTATTCGACGATTCTGCTCTCCGACTTCACCACCAATTCCGACCACGCGCCGATTCCGTCCGTACTGGCGGCCGCTGCGGTTCACCACTATCTGATCCGTGCCGGAAAACGCGGCAAGGCGGATATTATTCTGGAAGTCGGCGACGTTCGTGAAGTGCACCACTTTGCCACCGTGCTCGGTTTCGGCGCTTCTGCGATCAACCCGTATATGGCGCTCGACACCATCCGCCAGATGGAAAAGGACGACCTGCTCAACGGACTCTCCTCGGAAGTCGCGATTAAAAACTACATCAAGTCGATCAACGGCGGCCTGCTGAAAATCTTCTCGAAGATGGGCATTTCGACACTCGCCTCCTATCAGGGCGCGCAGATCTTCGAAATCGTCGGGATCAACTCCGATGTGGTGAACAAATATTTCACCGGAACTGTCAGCCGTATCGAAGGCCTCAGCCTTGACGATATTGCAAAAGAAACGCTGATGAAGCACCGCAAGGGTTTCCCGACCCGCGGCGGCGCGGCGAAGGTGCTCGATCCGGGCGGCGATTACCACTGGCGCAAAGACGGCGAACGCCACCTGTTCAACCCGACCACCATCCGCCTGCTGCAGGAATGCACCCGCGAAAACGATTACGCGAAATACAAGGAATACTGCAAAGCCGTGGACGATCAGAGCAAAGCGGCCTTCACGCTGCGCGGCCTGATGGAATTCAATTCCGACCGGCCTTCGATTTCACTGGACGAAGTCGAACCGGCGAAAAATATCCTGAAACGTTTCGCCACCGGCGCGATGTCGTTCGGATCCATTTCGTGGGAAGCGCATACGACGCTGGCGATTGCGATGAACCGCATCGGTTCGCGTTCCAATTCCGGCGAAGGCGGCGAAGATCCGATTCGTTACGAAAAACTGCCGAACGGCGACGATATGTGCTCCGCCACCAAGCAGATTGCATCCGGCCGTTTCGGGGTAAACAGCTACTACCTGTCCAAAGCGAGCGAGCTGCAGATCAAAATGGCGCAGGGCGCGAAGCCGGGCGAAGGCGGACATCTGCCGGGACACAAGGTGAACGGATGGATCGGACGCACCCGTAATTCAACGCCGGGCGTCGGCCTGATTTCCCCGCCGCCGCATCACGATATTTATTCAATCGAAGATTTGGCGCAGCTGATTTATGACCTGAAAAACTCCAACCGCGATGCCCGCATCAATGTGAAACTGGTATCGGAAGCCGGAGTCGGCACCGTTGCCGCAGGGGTGTGTAAAGCGAAAGCCGACGCAGTTCTGATTTCCGGTTACGACGGCGGAACGGGCGCATCGCCGCTCAGCTCCATCAAACATGCCGGTCTGCCGTGGGAACTCGGTCTTTCCGAAACCCATCAGACACTGGTGCGCAACCGCCTGCGTAACCGTATTGTGGTACAGTCCGACGGACAGATGAAAACCTCGCGCGACCTCGCCGTGGCCACGCTGCTCGGTGCGGAAGAGTGGGGTGTTGCAACGGCCGCGCTCGTGGTGCAGGGCTGCATCATGATGCGCAAATGCCACTCCAACACCTGCCCGGTCGGTATCGCCACCCAACGCGGCGAACTCCGTGCGAAATTTGATTCTTCGCCGGATTACGTGGTGAACTACTTTGAATTCCTCGTCGCCGGACTGCGCGAAATCATGGCCGAACTCGGTTTCAAAACCATCGACGAAATGGTCGGCCAGTCGCAGTGCCTGAAATTCCGCGACGATGTGGATCACTGGAAATACAAGAATCTCGATCTCTCTCCGATCCTCTACAAGGAAACCATCGGCGCGGATGAAGGCGGTACATTCCACTGTAAAGATCAGAACCACATGCTCGAAAACGTGATTGACTGGAAACTGATCGATGCGGCCAAACCGGCACTTGAAAACGGCGAAAAAGTTTCGGCGGAATTCGGTGTGATCAACACAGACCGTTCGGTCGGCACCATCCTGTCGCACGAAATGACTAAAATCTATAAAGACAAAGGTCTGCCGGACGGTACGGTGCACTTCAAACTGAAGGGTTCGATCGGTCAGTCGATGGGCGCATTCATGTGCAAAGGCATTGAGCTGGAACTCGAAGGCGATGCCAACGACTATGTCGGTAAAGGGCTTTCCGGCGGCAGTCTGACCATCTATCCGAGCAAAGGCGCTCAGTTTAAAGCCGAAGACCATATTGTGGTCGGCAACGTCTGCTTCTATGGCGCAACCGGCGGAAAAGCCTTTATCCGCGGTGTTGCCGGCGAGCGTTTCTGCGTACGCAACTCCGGCGCGGAAGTGGTGGTTGAAGGAATCGGCGACCACGGCTGCGAATACATGACCGGCGGCCGCGCAGTCATTCTCGGAAAAACCGGTCGCAATTTCGGCGCGGGGATGTCGGGCGGTATTGCATACGTTTTTGATGCGGACGGCGACTTTGCCGACAAGTGCAACATGGAGATGATTGAACTCGAAAAGGTTCACGCGGTTCACGAAATCGACGAGTTGAAATCGATGATCGAAACACACCAGCTCAAAACCGGTTCCACAGTTGCCGCCGGCATGCTGGCCGATTGGGATGCTTCGCTGGCCAAATTCGTGAAAGTGATTCCGGCCGACTACAAACGCATGCTCGGCTTCATTGAACAGGCCCGCGAAACCGGCGAATACGAAAGCGAATCGGAAATCATCGACGCCGCTTTCGAAATGTCAATTGCAGGCATGGCCGGCAAAAACGAAGGGTAAGGAGTAATCATCGCATGCCGAAGAACGCTGTCAGCCCGATTGCCATCCACGATCAGATTTATCTGATCCGTGGTCGGCGGGTTATGCTCGATTTTGAGCTGGCGGCGTTGTACGGCGTTACCACCTCGGCATTCAATCAGGCCGTGGGGCGGAAGCTGGAGCGGTTTCCTGATGATTTTATGTTTCAGCTTAAACGGGAAGAGTTTGTAGATTTGATATCACAATCTGTGATATCAAAGAGCGAGGGTCGCGGAGGGCGGCGGAAAATGCCCTACGCCTTCACCGAACAGGGAGTTGCCATGCTTTCCAGCGTACTGAACAGCGCCCGGGCGGTTGAGGTGAATATTGCGATCATGCGGGTTTTTGTGAAGGTTAAGCAGACCCTGCTTGATACCGCTGAACTGGCGTTGAAAATGGAACAATTGGAACGGGCCGTTGCCGAACACAACGGACAAATCGATATTTTATTTAAGGCAATCAACGAACTGCTGGCTCCGCCGGAGCCGAAGAAAAAATATCCTTTGGGTTTTCAGAACCCGGAGAAGGATAAGTGAGGTTAAAATGGGAAAACCAACCGGATTTTTAGAATTTGTTCGTCAGTCCAACCCGATGCGCCCCGAAGAGGAGCGCGTGAAGGACTGGGATGAGGTTTATATTCTGCGCGATGAGCAGACCTGCCGTGAGCAGGGCGCCCGCTGTATGGATTGCGGCGTTCCGTTCTGCCACCGCGGCGAAATGATGCAGGGCGGCGCAAGCGGATGTCCGATCAACAACCTTATCCCGGAGTGGAACGATCTGGTTTACCGCAACCGCTGGAAAGAAGCGCTCGACCGTCTGCACCATACCAACAACTTCCCGGAATTCACCGGGCGTGTCTGTCCGGCCCCGTGCGAAGCAGGCTGTGTTCTTTCGATCAATGAACCGGCGGTAACCATTCACGACAACGAACGGACGATTATCGACAAAGGTTTTGAAAACGGCTGGGTGGTTCCCGAGCCGCCGGAAGTCCGCACCGGTAAAAAAGTCGCCGTTGTCGGTTCCGGCCCGGCCGGACTGGCCTGCGCGGCCCAGCTGAATAAAGCGGGACACAATGTAACGGTTTATGAGCGTGCCGACCGTATCGGCGGATTGCTGATGTACGGCATTCCGAACATGAAACTCGATAAAGAAGTGGTTCAGCGCCGTGTTGATATTCTCGCCGCGGAAGGCATCGTATTTAAAACCGGCGTCGAAGTCGGAAAAGACGTCAAAGCGGACGAGCTCACAAAGCAGTTTGATGCCGTTGTGCTGACCACCGGTGCCACCAAGCCGCGCGATCTTCCGGTGGAAGGGCGTGATCTCAACGGCGTTTATTTCGCAATGGAATTCCTGCACGCCAATACAAAGAGTCTGCTAGACAGCAAACTCGAAGACGGAAACTATATTTCCGCCAAAGGCAAAAAGGTGATTGTTATCGGCGGCGGCGACACCGGCACTGACTGCGTCGGAACTTCGTTGCGTCACGGCTGCGAAAAAGTCACCCAGCTCGAAATTATGCCGAAGCCGGAAGCTGACCGTAACCGCGTTTCCAATCCGTGGCCGCAGTGGCCCGCAAATCTGAAAACGGACTACGGCCAAAAGGAAGCCATCAAACTGCAGGGTTCCGATCCGCGTAATTTCTCGGTGATGACCACTAAATTTGAAGGCGATGCCGACGGTAATTTGGTTGCGATTCATACCGTTGAGGTTGAGTGGGTGGATCGTAAGCCTGTTCCGGTCGAAGGAACTGAAAAACGCACGGAAGCGGATTTGGTGCTGCTCGCGATGGGTTTCCTCGGGCCGGAAGATCCGGTCGCTGAACAGCTCGGTGTTGAACGCGACGGACGCTCCAACTACAAGGCCGAACACGAAATCTACAAAACAAACGTGGACGGTATATTTGCCGCCGGTGACTCCCGCCGCGGACAGTCGCTGGTTGTCTGGGCCATCAACGAAGGGCGCGGCGCGGCGCGTGAAGTCGATCTCTATTTGATGGGCGACACGGTGCTTCCGTAAATGGAACTCGCGCCAACAGACAAACCCGGAGACGCCGCAAGGAACTCCGGGTTTTATTTTGGGCGAAAGATTCCGGTTTCCGGCATAAAGTGACCCGCTGCTGTTTGTCGTTAAAATTGAGTTCGCATGTGCCGGACGTTTTAAAGCGGAATGAAAGAAATCCCGAAGCTGCATTTGTACATTGAATATAATTTGAATCCTGTTAGGTTGTTAGCAGTGTGCCAATAATTGAGGGGGTGCTTTGCGATGACGGGCAAAGAGTTAATCTGTATTCTGATGGCTTATTTACTGGGAGGGATCTGCACGGGCTACTATCTGGTGCGGCTCAAAACAGGGGAGGATATCCGCGAACTGGGCAGCGGCGGCGTCGGCGCGCGCAATGTCGGGCGGGTTCTCGGGAAACCGGGATTCATTATTACGCTTCTGGGCGATGCTATTAAAGGCCTTGCTGCTGTTCTGCTTGCCCGTGATTTCGAAATCGCCGAACCGGCGGTATCGCTGGTTTTGGTTTCCGTGATTGCCGGGCATATCTGGCCGCTGCCGTTGCAGTTTCGTGGAGGGCGCGGAATTGCCACCGCGATCGGGGCCTATTTGGCGTACGATCCGCAGATTGCCCTTTTTCTACTGGGGCTGACGGTTGTTTTAATGGTGTTTCGCCGCGGTTTTGTCCTCAGCGGATTGGCGGCGTTTTTGTTGCTTCCGGCTGTTTTATATGTGCTGGATATGCCGGGGCACACGGTTGCCGCGCTGGCCGGATCGGCTGTAATTATCCTGTTCGCCCACCGCGAACGAATTCGTAAAGCATTTGCTGATGTTGCTGCACAAAGGGAGGCCTGAGATGGGGCTGCTGGATGATTTCACGTTTAAAATTGCTGAACAGCCGTGGGAAATTGAGGCCGTAAATGCGCTGAACTATAAAACCTTTGTTGAGGAAATCCCACAGCACGAACCCAATCAGGAGCGGTTGCTGGCGGATAAATTTCACGAAGAAAACACCTATATTATCTGCGTTCAGGAAGAGCGCCGAATCCTCGCCGGAATGATTGCCTTCCGGGATAAACGCCCGTTTTCGCTGGATAAAAAGCTCGAAAATCTCGACGTCTATCTGCCCGAAGGCCGTTCGCTGTGCGAAATCCGGCTGCTGGCCGTGGAAGAGGAATACCGTTACACCCGCATTTCACAGGGGCTCATCGCCCAGCTGGTTCAGCATGCGATTGACTGCGGCCACGATCTCGCCGTTATTTCGGGAACTGTCCGGCAGATCAAGCTTTATAAATACATGGGTTTTATCCCGTTCGGTCCGCTCGTCGGTTCCGGCGATGCGCAGTATCAGCCGATGTATCTCACCCTCGAAGCCTACCAGCATCTGAAAACCCGCTCCCGTTCTTTCGCCAAAGAGACGCAGGAACTGGCCAACGACGATACGATGCTGTTTAACTTTCTGCCCGGCCCGGTTGACTATTCAAAACAGGTCGAAGCCGTTTACGGCGGAAAACCCTGCTCCCACCGCGGCGAAACATTCGTCAACGATTTTCAGAAAACCCGCCGCCTGCTCTGCGAACTGACCGGTGCCGGACAGGTGCAGATTCTGATGGGTTCCGGAACGCTGGCCAACGACGCGATCGCCGGGCAGCTTTCCCTGCTTTGCAGTACGGGGCTGATTTTAGTCAGCGGCGAATTTGGACGTCGGCTGGTTAAAAACGCCAACGGGGCCAAACTCTTTTTCCACACCCTCGAAATTCCCGAAGGACAGGCTTTCGAACAGGCCGATATTGAAAAGGCGCTGCACGATCACCCCGATATTGAGTGGATCTGGTGCTGCCACTGCGAAACCTCCACCGGTGTTTTAAACGATCTCGAAATGCTCAAATCGGTCGCTGCAAAACACCGCCTGAAACTCTGTCTCGACTGCATCAGCTCCATCGGAACGGTACCGGTTAATCTTTCCGGCGTTTACCTCGCCTCCGGCACAAGCGGCAAAGGGCTGGCCTCCATTTCCGGATTGTGCCTTGTATTCCACAGCCACGATTTTGAACCGGCCCCCGACGATCTGCCCTGTGTGCTCGACCTCGGAATTTACCAGCAGAGTCAGGGCATACCGTACACCATTCAGTCCAATCTGGTTCACGCGCTGCTGGCCGCTTTGCAGTCGCACGACTGGGAAAAACGGTTCGATGATGTGCGCGGCTGGTCGAAAAACATACGCCGGAAACTGGCTGAAATCGATGCGCCGATTCTGGCCCCCGACGCCTGCGCCATGCCGGCCGTCGTCACCATCGCGCTGCCCGAAATCCATTCATCGGTCAATATCGGCGATAAAATGAAAAGACACGGCGTTTTAATCAGTTACCGCAGCAACTACCTGCTCGAACGCAACTGGATTCAGGCCTGTATGATGGGGGCCGAACACCGGCCGGCAGAAAAATTTGTCCGCCTGCTCAAAAAGGAACTCAGCCGTTAATTATCGCGGATTGGCGGGCGGTTCTGTACGGCCGGATAAATGAAATCCACCTGCACATGTTTGCGGATCCGGTTAACGGTGTTCTGAACCTCAATAATCCGGTTGTCGATGTTGATCAGTTCCGTTTCGGAAATCGTCCCGGTTCCGAGCGCGTCGGCCAGCCGCAGGGTCAGCTCATCGAGCGATTCAACGAACAGTTCGAGCGAGCGGGAGAAGGTTTCATCCGCCGGAAGATCCGGCAGTTTAGTTCCGAAACGTTCCGCAATGCCCTGAAGCAGTTGATAGGTTTGCGAATAAAGCTCCCGGCAGTCCGGCCACGCATGTTCAATATTGACGGGTTTCCAATAGGTGCTGGTCGGCGAGGCGGTGATTTTCTTTTTGTCAAAGGTACGGATTTCGAGCAACGCCGTACGGATGGAGTTCAGCTGATCCCCCATCACCGCGACATCAATTTTCAGCTCTTTTTTTTTGAATAGCATAACCCGGCATCAAACGTTGTTGCTGATAACAACGGCATACTGCACGAAATCCGCCGAAAAAGAAAGGGGTGTTTTTCTTTTTTAAAGCGACAAAGTGACTACACCTTTGTCGGTCTTTCGGCTACCCACTGCCGCATTTCGGTCTTCAGTTTTTTCCACGCCTTTTCGTCGTTGCGCTCTTTCACGAATTCCCGGAAAAGGAAGAAGAAGGTTTGGCGGAAGGTTTCGAGAAAAACCATCCGTTCCTGAAATTTGCCGATCCGGTCAAAGTTTTCGGTCTGCGGCAGTTTCAGGCTGCGGAAGATAAATTCGTCGGCGTCGAACGTAAACGCCCAGACCTCTTCGCCGCGTACAAACTGGAGTTTGGCCTTTTTCAGCTTTTTTCCGCTCAGCAGGGCGGTGCGGGCCTCTGCGCTAAGCATCGGGTCGCCTTTGCGCAGGGTGATTTCGTGCGCGCCGTTCCCCTCCATCACAAAGGTCAGCGGACCTTCAACCATGAAAGCGATTTCGCCGACGTCCGGCACCTCCGCCAGCCCGCTGCGTTTTTCGGAGCAATACCAGAGCCACATCAGGAATTCGCGCCCGGCGGTTCCGTCGACCATTTTATCTTCCAGTTCGCCCGAAAAACTGGCCGGGGCCCAATACTGCACGTCCACCCCTTCGGTCCTCTCCGCGAGGGTTTCGGGATCGGCAGCCGCTGCCGAACAGCCGGTGGTTTGCAGCAGACTGAGCACAAACGCATCAACCTGCTTTTCGGAGGTGGCCGATGCATAAATCATGTGCGAGCGTTCGTCGAAAACAAAATCGATGCCCTTCAGCGACGGCGGCATATCGGGCAGCAAGCGCTCTTTCACCTGCTTTTTAATTTCGGATCGCATCTGCTGGTTCAGATACTGTTTATCCTCCGCTTCCATTACCGCCATTTCTTCAACCGCGCATTCGGCGGCGAGCAGCGATGCCGGAACCTTTTTTTTCGCCTGTGTCAGTGTCAGCCGCAGATAGCCGCCGAGATAGGCGTTTTCTTCCGTGATTTTACGGTCGAGCAAATGCCGCCCCGCGACCCAGCCGTGCACCTCCTCTTCCGCCAATGTGCTCAGCGGCGGCAGGGCCTGCGCGGCAAATTTTCCGACATCTTCTCTGGTTAAATCCCGCGATGCAAAAAACATCCGGAAACTGGCTGACCCTTTTTCAAATCCCATCTTCAAGTCCTCAAATATTCGAACCACGGAATACACTGAACACACCGAAACGTTTCCTTTCCGTGACTTCTGTGTATTCCGTGGTTTTAAAAATTACCACGCGGCAGCAATTCCGCAGTGAACCGTTGTCGGGGGCCGGTCGAGGCCGGGAACGGCCTGGAAATTGGAGCCCCACACATTGTCCACCCGGAATGAAAGGCGGACATTGTTGGCGAAGCGGGGGAAGTAATGCAAGCCCAGCGACGCATCGGTTCCAAAATTATCGCCGGTTCGGACAGGGTTCGGGGTTTGGTGCCGGAAATTCTGGAGGTATTCGACGGCAAATTCATCGAGGAATTTCCAGCTGCCGGAAAAAGCGAGCCAGTGTTCCGGGTAATCGAGTTCGTACAGGCCCGAATAGAAGTCATAGCGGTCCTTTTTCAGCCACTGATAAAAGAGGCCGAGTTCCAGCTTTTTGTCGGTTTTATAGTTAACCGCTGCATCCAGCCCGTACACATTCATCGACCCGAGATCGGTCGCTTCCCACTGCGCTGACGCCGCCGTTTTTTTCACCCAGTCCGAGGCTTCGTTTAACCGGCGATAAAATCCGCCGATATTCCATTTCAGGTTTTCGGACAGAAACTGGCGGAACCCGATTTCGGTGTTCTGTGCTTTCTGCTGCGCCAGTCGGGAATTACCAACGCGATACGGGTCGGAATAAAAAAGGGTTTGAAAATCGGGCTGCTGGACGGTTTCGGAATAGGCGGCAAATACGGTGCTGTTGTCCCCGGCAAGCCAGTCGATTCCGGCCTGCGGAAGCCACTCCGCGCTTTCGCCGGTTTGAAATACCGAATTGAGCCCGGCCTTCAGCGTGAAATATTCAAACCGCGCTTCCGGCAGAATCAGCACCGATCCCCGCGTCCGGTCGTGCTGCCCGATCGTTCCGTTCACCCATTCGTGCTCAACGTCGCCGCGCAGATTCAACGCAATATGCTGAACCTCTATCGTCCGGCCTTCAACGGACACCGCCCCGAACCGGGAACGGACGTCGCTTTCAAAAGCCGAGGTCGGAATCCGGTACAAATCATCAAACTGCCGCCACGCCGCCGTTGCCCGGATAAACGAATCATCCAGTTCGCCTTTGGTTGCGCCGAAAACAAACGCCGCGTCTTCGGTTTCCTCTTCGGCATAAATATTCGCCGGAATGCCGTAATAGCCCTGCGCGCCAAATTCCTTTTTCTGACCGGCCCCGATCAGGTCAATCTGCCAATCGTCGGTGAAATGCTGGACGTGTGTGCCGCCGGAAACGCGCTCATAATTATTCGCACCGTAATCGACCTGATGCGCCTTTTCCCAATCGAGGAAACTGCCGAAGAAATTGTAGTAGGCTGTCGCCGTCGCCCGGTATTGTTCTTTTGACCCGCCTTCGGCCCCGAATTGAATTCGGTCTTTTTGCCGGACGGTTGAATAGGCCGCCGTTCCGATCAAATGCCCCGAACGGTTTTCCAGCCCGGTTTGTATTTCCGGCTCTGAAAACAGGTAAGCCAGAAAAGGAAGTTCCGACCCGAAATGACGCGAATAGGGCACCTTCAAATTCAGCCCGTTAACCGAAACCCCCGAACCCGCATAACTGCTGCCCCGGATCGACAGATCGCGCTGCGCAACCCCCTGAGAATTTACCACCACATCCGATTTCCCGGTTAGCCCGTTTTCGGTGGTTTGCGTGTCTGCAAATTCAGCGAAGCATAATGTTGCTGAAACCAGATGGGTCAAAACTGGAATGGACTTGGTCATTAAGGGGGGCAGTTTATCAATGGACTGTAGGCGAATAAACTTATTTAAAGCTGAAACTGGAAAGACGGAATCGCAAATGCTCCAGCTGAAGGAGGTTCTGGTGTTTTGACTTGCTCCGGGTTTTATGCAACCTTTTTCCCATGGTGGCGATGAATCAGATTCAGGTGTACGCGCGTGAAGTCGCAGAGAAATTCAATCCGGAAAGAATCGTTCTGTTCGGATCGTATGCCTATGGGGAACCGACAGCGGATTCCGACGTCGATCTGCTGGTTGTGATGAACCATTCCGGAAGTGCGGTTGAACAGGCTGCTAAAATACGGGCGTCCCTGCATTCTTCTTTCCCGATGGATGTGCTGGTGCGCTCCCCGGAGAATATTCAAAAACGGTTGCTTTTGGGCGATCCGTTTTTAAAGACCATCGTTGAAAAGGGTGAAGTGCTTTATGAATCCGCTGTCGCGTGAATGGATTGAAAAAGCTGAAGGGGATTTTCATTCGCTGGAACGGGAAGTCCGGGCCCGTAAATATCCAAACTATGATGCGGCCTGCTTTCATGCACAGCAGTGCGCCGAAAAATACCTTAAAGGGCGTTTGACGGAAGCAGGTATTTCTTTCCCGAAAACCCACGACCTTGTGCTGTTACTGGACTTGGCACTTCATGTTGAACCGCTTTGGGAAGTTCAGCGCGATGCGTTGTCGGTTCTTTCCGGATTTGGTGTCGAGTTTCGCTATCCGGGTGAATCTGCTGACTTGGCAATGGCCAAAGCGGCCCTGAAAAAATGCAGGGCATTCCGGAAACTTGCCCGTGAAACAATGCGGGTGTAGCAGCTCGGATTCTGTCAGCAGAAATCTTCAATGGCCTGTTGGAGGGCGTATACGGCGGCGCGGAGTTCGTCGTCGGAAATCACCAGCGGCGGCATGAGGTAGAACATCGTGCCGAGCGGGCGGAAAAGATAGCCCTGTTTAAAGAGCGACTCTTTGATTTTCAGAATGAGCGGCTTTGTTTCCGGCTTCAGTTCAACCACGCCGATCATGCCGAGAAAGCGGAGTTCCTTCACGCACTCCATTTCGGCCATCGGCAGCATCCACTGTTTCATTTTATCCGCCATTTCTGCGGCGCGTTTAACGGTGTTTTCGGCTTCATAAATGTCGAGCGCGGCGAGTGCGGCGGCGCAGCCGATCGGATGGCCGGCAAACGTATTGCCGTGATAAAAGGTGCAGTCTTTTTCCCCTTCGTTCGTGAAGGTGCTGTAAATGGAGTCTTTCACGATGCAGGCGCTCAGCGGCATATATCCCGCCGTGAGCGCTTTACCGACGCAGACCATATCGGGGTCAATTCCGGCATGATTAAACGCAAACCGTTTTCCGGTTCGGCCAAAGCCCATCGCCACTTCATCGACGATCAAAAGCACCCCGTTTTCGGCGCAGCAGTCGGCCAGTTTTTTCAGGTAATCCGGCGAATACATTTTCATCCCGGCCGACCCCAGACAAAGCGGTTCAACAATGACCGCCGCCAATTTAGCGGCATGTTTTTCGATCACTTTCCGGCTCGGTTCAAAATTGCCGTCAACCGGGAACGGCAGTTTGGCCGGATGCGAAACCGCATGTTTAAACGGCTCGTGAAATCCGTCGACAAATCCGGCGCCCAAAGCGCCCATTGAATCGCCGTGATACCCCTGATCCATTCCGATCACCCAGGTTTTTTCCGGGCGACCGGTGTTGTAAAAGAACTGAATCGCAATCTTGATCGACGCTTCCACCGCGCTGCATCCGTCGCTCGCAAATACTGAATGGCGATCCGGCGTCGGCATCAAACCGGCCAGCCGATCGGCCAGCTTTAAAACATTCGGATGGGTTAAACTGCCGGTAATCGAATGCTGTAGAATACCCGCCTGTTCCTGAATCGCCTTCACCACTTTCGGATGACCGTGCCCCAGCGCGCACGCCCACCAGCTCGAAACAATATCGACATATTTATTCCCCGCATCATCGAACAGATAAATGCCTTCGCCGCGGACAATATTCGGAAAGCCCTTTTCAATGGCGGAAAACGGCGTGTAGGGATGGAAGATTTTATTGGTCATTGCCCCATTTCCTTGATTTGTTCTTCGAGGAAGTTTTGCAGTTGTTCGGTTCTTGGGAGTTCGAGCTGGTATTTTGAAACGAAGAGGTGATTATCCATTCCGGCCAGCGCGTATTCAACCAGCGGATGATCTTTTTGTGTGCAGAGCAAAAGGCCGATGGGCGGGTTGTCTCCTTCGGTCATTATGTTCCGTTTGTACCAGCTGACATAGGTGTTTAGTTGCCCGATGTTTTCATGACTGAATTTTTCGAGTTTCAGGTCGATTAAGATATGGCACTTGAGAATGCGGTGATAAAAGACGAGGTCGATAAACCCGTAGGTGTCGCCAATGAGAATCCGCTTCTGCCGGTCTTCGAAACAGAAGCCGTGTCCGAGTTCAAGCAGGAACTCCTGTAGTTTATCGGTCAGTTCATTTTCGAGATCGGATTCGCCCATCACTTCCTTCGGTTTCAAGCCGAGGAACTCAAAAATATAGGGGTCGCGAATCGCCAGTTTCGGTTCGGCGATTTCTGTGCCGGACTTCACCATCTCGGCCAGTTTTTTCTTGTCGTTCGAAAGCCCTGAGCGTTCGTAATAGAGACTGGCGATCTGCCGCTTCAGTTCCCGTACCGACCAGCAGCCTTTGATGCATTCCACTTCGTAGTATGTCCGCTTAAGGTGGTCGTCGATCTTTATCAGTTCAGCAAGATGGGAGAAGGATAGTTTTTCGACGAGTTGTTTGGCGGGAATCTGTAATTTTGGAGTCGGCGGCTCCACTTTTTCAATTCCTTGCAGTCCAATTGATAATAATTGTGGTGACGCTGTCTCCACAATTTGGGGGTAGGTTTTGTAGAACAGTCTATATCGGTATAATTCCCGGCGGTCACACCTTTCCAAACCGCCGGTCTGAAGATGGCTGGACAGCTCATCAATAATGCGGTCGCCATATTTTGACCGATCAGCGCCCCGTTGTTCGTATTCGGCAATGTAGTATCCGATGATGCAGTTTCGAAGCGTCAGGCTTATATTAATGGCCTTGCCCGCCTGAGACGCCATTTCTGTGTGAATCAACTTAATGGAAAGAATCAGTTCGCTGAATGTCATTTGTTTATCGGCCATATCAAATCCCGAGCTGGTTCACGATTTTTTCAGTGGCGGCGACGATGGGGAGGGGGAGGTCGTCGTATTTCGGGTTGGATTGGGCGAGCTGGGGGCAGTAGGGGATGGTGCCGAGGACGGGGATTTTACCGAACTGGGCAATGGTGGTTTCATTGTCCTCTTCGATGAATCCGGGGTTACCGGGCTGGCTGGCGATAAAAACAATACCGGCGATTTCGAGTCCGTCAGATCGCAGGGTGCGGATGGAAAGCAGGGTGTGATTGATGGTGCCGAGGCCGGGGCGGGCGGCAATTAATACGGGGTATTTCAGCGCCTGCATCAGGTCGAGCATGGTTTCGCGGCGGTTTAATGGAACCAGTATTCCGCCGGCGCCTTCGGCTAAAATGAACTCATATTCCGAAGCGAGTTTGCGCGCGGCGATGACGATTTCGGCGATTTCGATTTCGGTTCCGGCCATTTCGGCGGCGAGGTGCGGCGAGCAGGCGGGTTCGAAACGGCAGGGGGACATGTTGGCGTAGTTTTCCGGCGATACGCTCATGGATGCCATTGACAGGGAGTAGTCCAAGTCAGGCACTAGGCATGAGGCATTAGGCAAGAGGGAATTTGGCTCACTGCAACCTAATGCCGCCTCATGCCTAGTGCCTGTTATTGCTGCGCAACAACCCGTTTGCACCGGTTTCATCGGGGCGGCGTCGATTTGGCGCCGGCGCAGTTCGGCAAGCAGCAGGGCGCTGAGCGCGGTTTTCCCGACATCCGTGTCGGTTCCGGTAATGAAAAGTCCGTTCATGGGGACTGTTTTTACAGGAGAGTGCGAAAGAGGCAAAGCAGGTTTTTTTCGCGGCGTTGCGCAAATTATTTTGTCAGCAGGAAGGTAGCGGTTTCGTAGGTGGCGTAGATGCCGCCATCGGAGGGGTAGGTTTCCTGATAGTCGGCGACGAGCTGGCCGAGTTCGGCGCGGTTGAGCGGGGCGTTCCCGGCGCTGACTTTTCCGCCCGTGACGCCCTGTTCATGGATGGCTTTGAGGAAGGCGTTTGCGTCGGTGTAGATGATTTCCTCTTCGGCGTGCTGGCGGCGTTCGAGGTGGAAGCCGGCCTTCTGGAGGCAGGCTTTGACTTCGTCGTAAGAGGGGAGGGTGATTTCAGGTGTTTTTTCGGGGGCGATCTGCCGGCGGGTTTCGTGCAGTTCTTTGAGGGTGCCTTTGAGCATCATGCCGAGGGCGAAATATCCGCCGGGTTCGAGCAGTTCATAAATATTTTCGCAGGCCGCCTTGAGGTCGTCCACCCAGTGGAGCGCCGAGCTGGAGACGATCAGCGGGTAGCGGTCGCCGCCCCAGAACGTCTGGGCATCGCCGACGATCCAGTTGATATTCGGAAATTTACTGAACTTCACCCGGCTGTGCTCGATCATTTTTTCGGCAACGTCGACGGCATCGGTCGGTACTTCCGGGAAACGCTGGGTGAGCAGCCGGGTCAGCTGTCCGGTGCCGGGGCCGAGCTCGAGAATTTGCTCGGGATACATTTCCGGCAGCATCGAAATGACCGATTGCGCCAGAGCCAGCTGCGGGCGTGCGTGGCGGTCGTAGGTCTCTGCTGCGGCGGAAAAACGTTGTCCAATCATGGTAAAAACTTTCTGTTTGAATCAGGGCGCACGTTGCGTCATTTCGGGGGGCAATGCAAATCATATATCGAACCGCAGTGTTACGGCGCATGGACTCATATTATTGCTCCGGCAATCAAATATTGTGAATTTATGGTGCTTAATGAATGGCCGCGAAAAGCACGAAAATTCACAAAAACAGCACCATCTGTTTTGAGGCTTCCTGTGTTTTTTGTAGTTAAAGAAATTCCGATATTTATCCGCCGTATCTATAGATGACACCGAAGGGGCCGTCGCGCCACAAAAACCACCTTCGCGTGGGATGCCTCCGAATCACGCCTCAACCGTCACGTCTCACGTGCACTATCCCCTCTACGACCACAACGGAAACGTCGAAAAATATATCCGGGGCAACGGACTCGTCGTGGCGGAATATCAATACGACGGCTTAAAATCACGCCTCAACCGTCACGCCTCACGCGTTTCGCTTCTCCACCAAATATTGGGATGTCGAAATCCAGATGAACTATTATGGATTTAGGTATTATTCGCCCGGATTAGGACGATGGATTAAGCGGGATCCATTAGGCGAGCGCGGAGGCGTAAACATATACTCTTTCATTTTAAACAGACCAACATCAGCAGTCGACAAGTTAGGTTTGAAAGTAGTCAAGTTTTCTGGAGCTTTGAACTATGAACTTGATGGTGGGATTGATGCTTTCATTGTTAAAATTGA